>JAONJW010000019.1 GCA_028377305.1 Prolixibacteraceae bacterium
ATTCCTGATTACGATGCCATGAAGATTGTTGGACTACCAGTATGTCCCAAAGATGCTGTACCAGAAATCAAAGCTATCTCACGTCATATTTCAAATTATTTGGGAGGAGAAGGTGTTGCTCGCGACATGATTGAACAGGTACTTAAAGTGCAAGAGAAGTGGGCTATTAGCAAAGAGACCCCTTGGAGTAGTTACTAATACAACGATGGGATTTATTCTTCCATCTATTAAAAATTGATTTCAATTTTATGGTTTTAGATAATCTTAAAACATATAATATTATCCTTGCTTCTCAATCTCCGAGGAGACAAGAATTACTTAAAGGGCTAAATATTGACTTCACCACGGAAGTAAGATCCGTGGAAGAAGTGTATCCTGAAAGTTTATCTCCAATGGAGGTCCCCATCTTTCTTTCCGAGCTAAAAGCTTCTGTCTTCAACGATCTAAAAGACAACGATCTTATCATCACTTCGGATACGGTAGTTATCAATAAAGATAGAGTATTGGGTAAGCCAACGGATAGAGAAGAGGCTTTCGAAATGATCGCTTCTCTTTCTGGGAAAACCCACCAGGTGGTAACAGGTGTTACGATAAAGACAAAACAAGAAGTCCACTCTTTTGCTTCCACCACAGAAGTGACTTTCTGTGAACTAACAGACGAAGAGATTAATTTCTATATCGATCAATATAAGCCTTTTGATAAAGCAGGAGCCTATGGTATTCAAGAGTGGATCGGGTATATTGGGATTTCGGAGATTAAGGGGTCCTATTTTAACGTAATGGGACTACCTGTCCAACCATTGTACCAAGCATTAAAGAAAATATAATTTAGGTGGTTAATTCTGGACATAAATCATCATCTGATCTAAAAATGGGTGTTATATTTAACACCCTATTTTATAATCTAACAGTATATGATTATTTTTTTTAACCATACAGCAATTGCTCCTTTTGTGCAGGGCTACATGTGATCTTACAAAAACAATTCAAGACGATTTTGTTAACCTCACTAACGACAAAACAGCAAGTAAAGACAACACAAGTAGTACAATCTATAAAGAATTATATTGATGCATATCTGGAAAAAATTAACCACAAGCCAAATAAGAGATAGGGTATTTTCAGCCCTACAGAATAATGTCGACTACAACGAAAGAACCATCTTGGGTGTTCCCGCTTCTCATCTCGACGAGAAAGTTTTCAACAGAGATATGTCATTTTTGAATGATGCTCCTTTTCTATCATCGATGGTATACAACCCCAACCATATTGGTTGCCACACTATGGGTGAATCGGAATCATTCTTTGCTGGAACACAGGAGATAGAAAAGGAGCTGATTGAGATTGTAGCTGTAGATATCTTGAAGAGCGAACCAGAGCAGTGCGATGGGTATGTGGCTTCAGGAGGAACAGAAGCTAATATGCAAGCGATGTGGATCTATCGTAACTACTACATCAAGGAGCATGGGGCTAGACATCATGAGATAGCCATTCTATGTTCTGATGACTCACACTATTCGATGCCTAAGGCAGCCAATATATTAAATATCCCTCTTATTTCTGCGAAGGTAGACGATACCACTAGACAAGTAGATAGTCAAGCATTAGCATTACAGTTAGCGGAAGCTAAAGAGAGAGGGGTTAAATATGTGGTGGTGATAGCCAATATGATGACCACCATGTTTGGATCGGTAGATCATTTAAGCACATATACCGATGAACTCAAAAAAAATAACCTAGACTACAAAATACATGTGGATGGTGCTTATGGAGGATTTGTCTATCCATTTTCGGCAGAAAGTCCCAATCTTCTTTTAAATAATCCAGAGATAACATCGGTAACTCTCGATGCACACAAGATGGTACAGGCACCATTTGGAACAGGAATATTTATTATACGCAAAGGTTGGATGCAATATGCTACCACTGAAGAGGCACAATATGTTCAAGGAATGGATGCCACGGTGATTGGAAGCCGCTCAGGAGCCAATGCAATCTCTATTTGGATGATCCTGATGACCTATGGTCCACATGGTTGGTTTGAAAAAATCCACCTTCTTAACTATCGTACCGCATGGTTGTGTAATCAGCTTGAAGCATTAGAGGTAGATTTCTATAGACATCCTGCTTCAAACTTGGTGACCATGAGAGCCTCATTCATCCCAGAAGATATTGCCCATAAATATGGTATTGTCCCTGACACCCATGATGGTGATGCACAATGGTATAAAATTGTTGTAATGAGCCACGTAACAGTAGATCATCTACTACCTTTTATTGAAGATTTAAAAGTTGCACTCAACAAATAAAATAAGAAGAGGTGTTCCACCAATGAAACACCTCTTCTCTTTTCTCACGATTGTGAATGGTGATGATTACAATATAGGGTAATCCCCTCGTACATCTGTAAGGACTTCACATCCTGTTTCAGTTACAAGGATTGTATGTTCGAATTGAGCAGAAAGTTTACCATCAATAGTTGTAGCAGTCCACCCATCCTCTTCATTGATTTCTACTTTAGGGCGACCTTCATTTAACATCGGTTCAATAGTGAATGTCATTCCTGGACGCAATTTAGGTCCTGAATTTTTTCTCGCAGCATGATCTACTTGTGGATCTTCGTGGAATTCCATTCCAATACCATGTCCACAGAATTCATATACCACACCGTAGTTGCGAGTACGAGCAAAACGAGAGATCACATAACCAATGTTACCAAGATAATTTCCTGGCTTGACTTGCTGAATACCTAAGTTCAAAGCATGCAAAGTGTCATCAATTAATTGTTGTGCTTTAGGAGTCACTTCACCTACAGTATACATCCGACTAGTATCTCCAAAATAACCATCGAGGATACAGGTCACATCAATATTTAGGATATCTCCATTTTTCAGCACAGTATCTTTCGAAGGAATACCATGGCAAACCACATTATTCAAAGAGATACAAGAAGATTTAGGGTAACCATGATACCCAAGGGTAGCAGGAATCGCCCCATTGTCTTCCATAAATTTACGAATTAAGTCATCAAGGTATTCTGTATCTACCCCGTCTTTAACAAATGGCTCAATATATTGTAGAACTTGACCGGCCAATTTAGAACTCTTTCTAATGCCTTCGATCTGTTCTGGAGTCTTTATTACTATACTCATTGAATTAATTTTTAGAGTACAAAAATTATCATTTTATAGTAACAATACAAAGAATTGAGGAAATTGTTTCATTGAAATTAACTTTTACGTTCTCTTTTCAACCACCATATTCGAATTCCCGAGATACATAGCCATGCACCTATTAAGCCAGAAATAAACCATAGAAGTTTCAAACCGAATCCGCCCACTTTTCCCATATGTAGATAGGCTATAGTAGAGGTGTATTTAGACATCGGTGTCATTGTTTTAGGGTTGCTTTCAGACAAAATCTCTCCTGTAATCGCATCCATCCTAACGCGAACTCTTTTGGGCAATCCGTACGATCGTTCAAAAATCTCATAACTAATAAATATGGGGCGCCCATTCTCCACATTTCTCATCATAAATGCATTACTATATGTATTAGGTATATCCTTTTTATACTCCTTGATCCATGACCATACAGCGGTTAAAGAAGCCGCATTATCTGGGTCATATTCTATTGACTTGGAAGGCATAGACAGAGCCACAACAGGCTTCGGCTCTGCACCAAACCATCTAAAGATCGCTTTGTATGGTTCTGAATAAGAGAAATAGTTCCCCGTTATTCCAAGAGTCACAAGAGGAATTAGAAATAAAAAGCCAAGAACCTTGTGTGATGTAAATGCGAAAGCTTTCTTTCGAATACGGAATCTCTTAGCAGAGAAATGATTCTTCTTTGGCCAAAATAGCCACACACCAGAGGATAGAATTAAGAACCAGAATAAGAAGGTAATTACCCCAACAATATCATAGCCCATGTTGGGAATGAAAAACGTGCGGTGTAAAATCATCACCTCTTTAAACACTCCCCTTAAATTATGCATCTTTGCTTGGAATGCTCCCGATTGCGAATTATAGAAGTAGTAGTTGTTTTCCCCTTCATACATCACCGCTATGGTTTCACGATGTTTATCTGGAAAGAATATTCTATTAACCGCTCTATCTCCATCAAAAGAGGCAATAATATCATCCAATGGGACAATTTCCTCAGTCGGTTGATTGATGAAATGGGAAGGATAAAGCATTCGTCCAAACTCTCCTTGAAATGCCAACAAAGACCCTGTGATACATATTACTATCAACGGCAAAGAAAGAAGTAGTCCAAAATATAGGTGAAGTTTCAGCGACAGTTTTTTCCTTCGGAAAGATCTCAATAAGTTTCGCATGTGTTGGTTTTAAAATAATTTTGGGAAAGCGTTTACACTTCCCAAAATTATAGATTAATTCGAATATTCAATATCATCGATAGCAATATACTGCCATTTTCTTGTTTGAAAGTTAAGCTCCCCTTCGCCTTCAAGATTAAAACGACGTTCATCTAATAGTCGCTGTCCATACCAAGAGAGAAAAACACGTCGGTAGTGAACCAAGTTATCTACCAATGGTGCTATAGAATTCTCATCTGAACTTCCCGTATTATCATAATAACGGTTTACTCGGTTTATGGTTTCGGTGAAATCACCACTAATTTTATTGGTCATAATAAGCTCGGCACGCAAAAGTTCGGCCTCAACATAAGAGATGATGACTTGTGGATCAAACTGATTAAAACGCTCTTGAATAGTCACGTTATTCCCTGGATTAATAGTAGTGGGATTATGATTCACTGCAGCTTTTGATGATAAGGCATCAACAAAAGTTTGGTTAACCATTGCATCACGACTATTCTCACCCATGGCAGTATAGAATGTATTGCTCTGCAACTCATGGCTAATGGTCACATCTAGGTCATTAGCTATCATCATTTCATTGGCATAGTTAGCAATATCCGAGGGGATATTATTACTCATGATCATCAGACGCACCAAGGCAGTATTTGCCACTCTTTTCTGATAAGGATCGGCATAGGCAAGGGATTGCCTCAAAGTTTCTATAGCCTCAAGATAGACGGTGCTATTGCTCGTTTTCATTCCATGCATATATATATAAGCATCATTGGACTTATCTGCATTTGCATTAAAATATGAGGCTAGATTATATAGAGCCAACCCTTTATAGAAATAGCAATACCAATAAGCATTGTTCTTCACAACAGCCTCACTCCCGCTCCAGTCTGTCTCTTTTGCATATCCCAGCATCAGCTCAGACATACTATACAGACTTTGTGCATTGGTCCATATCCCTCTAAGAGAGCCATCATGGACATTTAGATTATCTTGAGACAGATCACGATAGATTAGGCTATTGGGAGTGGCAGGTGCTGAGACTTCATCACTCATCGCACCGGCATACATATATAACGGTGAATATAGGTCAATCGCTTTATTGAGTATTGAGGATATATTTGGTCCGAAGACAAAGCTTCCATTATCCGAAGATCCAAAATATTCAGGTTTATTCATATCCCCCTCTGTAATCACATTAGGAGAGGTCTCAGCATCATTAATCCATGACTCACATGATGACATGGAGAAGATCATAACAATCGCAAATAGAGTATTATATATGGTTTTCATCTTGATTATCTCTTTAGAAAGTTAATGACAAAGTCGTTGTGAAAGTTCTTGCTCTTGGCACTGTGGTCCAATCAATGCCTGAATAAGTTGCAGATCTCGAGAATGAGCTGGCACCACTACCATCAATTTCTGGATCCGAGCCCTCATATTTAGTCCATAAAAATAAATTGTTTCCTGAAAAAGAGAGTCTAGCACTCTTAAAACAGTCGGTTTTTAACGTCTCTTTCACAAAAGAGGTCATATCATAGCTCAAGGTCAAAGCACTTAAGCGTAAGAAATCCCCATCTTGAATAAAGTCGCCACGTTGTGCTCCGTTATTGGCAGCATACTCATTGGCCCAGTAGATATACTCAGCACTTCCTGGAGTGTATTCCTTCATTTGGCTGTATGCCTCTACTCGTGGTTTATAATTGTTTAAAGCCAAACCTTCATCATTGGTTGCTCTGGCAATATTACGCTGGGTTACATTGTACAACTGGAATCCCATGGCATAGTTAAACAGAGCTGATAGGGTCAGGTTCTTATACATCTTTACATTAAAGCCAAACGAACCAGTATAGTCTGGTGTAGGTTTCCCTAAATACTCAGGATCCGTAGTAGATACACCAGTATATTCTTTAGTAGTCGGATCGAATGTTGCTTCGTTAGACGAAGTATAGAATGCATAAACGGGTAGCCCCTCTCGAATCGTGGTAGCCCATACATTCTGTACCACACCGCCTGTAGAGAGGACCTCATTGGTTTGGTAACTGATATTGGCAAAGAAGTCCACCTTCAAATTATCAGAGCTCGATTGGTATATGGTACCATTGTAAGACAACTCAATTCCCGATCCTTTGATCTCACCTAAATTCTGTGCATACTTACCTTGATTGGTTGGCCACCCCTCTGAAGGAGGAAGATCTGTATAGATAATCGAATTCACGGTTTTCTGAAAATAGGAGGTAAATGCCACCCGATGTTTTGTTAGCGTCCAATCCAAACCAAGCTCTAGCTCTCTTGTTCGCTCTGGCTGGATATTTGGATTTCCTTTTATGTAGTAATCATATGCACTTCCTGTAGGAGTTTGTGTTCCAATATAGGTAGATTGTGCATCATACGGATTCGGGAGACGTCCACTCTCTCCATAAGCCCCACGAACCTTAAATTGATCGGCCCACCTCATATCATCCCAAACATATGCTGCATTCATCTGAGGATACCATATAGAAGCCACATTTTCTCCTATCAAATTGGATTGATCTCTACGTATACCCGCTCCAACAAATAATTTGTCATCATAAGTATAGTTCACCTCTCCATAGTAACCTTGTATTCTCTTCTCGAACACATTCTCGGACACTCCGTTCACCTTACCTGCAGTTCCAATACCATCGACGCCAGGCGAAGGAAAATCTTGAACACTAATAGAGTTGACTCTATCATAATAACGATTGATTTGTGATACCAAAGAGAATTGGAAATTTGATCGATCATTCACTCTCCAAAGATAGTCTGCACCAAACTCAACATTCATACTTTTTGTAGTATGATTGGTCTCTTTCTTTTGACCTTTAGAGATGGAACCATAATCAAATCCATAGGGATATAGATTGTATCCAAAAACATTGTTTTGATCATACCCAACATTACCCCAAACATGAAAATCCTTGAATGGTGTCAGTTTTAGTTTTGCACCCCCTATATAACGGTCATTATCATATTGAATATCTATTGCATTCCATGCCTCTTCAGTCAAAAATGGCCAAGGCTCAACAGTTCTCATTAAATTCCATGTCGCACTATACTTGCTCTGATCGGTTAATGGCACAGACAATTTACCGTTGGTATACTGTGAGTTAACACTCCACTCATACCACTTCCCCTTCTTGTCTAAGTTTAGACGCAGCCCCAACCGATCGTCCGTATTACCAGGCACATAACTCTCAGCTCCCCGATAATTTACACTTGCATAATAACTGACATCGCTTTGACTGCGACCACTAATGCCTACATTCGCATTGGTTCCCACGCCTGTCTGATAGAAGTCGTTGATAGGCGCTGAATTTACAAGATAACTGTAATCATCTGCACTTTTAGACACAATAGTAGATACTTTCGCAGTTACAGACATCTGATCTGTCTTCCCTTTTTTTGTTTGAATAATGATCACACCATTAGATGCCTCAGCACCATAAGAAGCTGCTGCAGATGGGCCTTTCATCACCTCTACCGATGCCACATCATCCATGTTTAGGTCATTCAAAGCACTCATTGCATCTTGACTAGAGGTCACATCACTATAGTTCGATGTAATCATTCTAACGCCATCAATAATCACAATGGGGTCTTTCATGGTACTAAAAGAAGCAGAAGATCTTACATTAAACTTAGTACCACTACCAGCCTTTCCATTCACTTGAAATACCTGTAACCCCTCTACACTACCACTTAAAACAGAAGTCAAATTATCGGCTCCACTCTCCAATAGCTTATCTTCAACATCAATATGAGCAACAGCTACAGGGGTCGATCTCAAAGTTCTTCTGTTCGAAATACTTGCTTGGACTTGGATCTCATCTAAATTAAATCCATCCTGTTTCATCGTCACCACAGGGGACTCTTGCAGTTTCGAAACACGAAACGATTGTTTCTTATATCCTATAAATGAGATCTGAATCTGGGCATCCGATCGGCTCGTCTTTAAAATGAAATGACCATTATTATCCGTTACCACCCCATTGGTGGTGTTTATTTCTGCTACCGTTGCCCCTATCAACGGCTTATTATCCTCTGTGACTACGCTCCCTTTAATTATAGTCTGTGCCATCACATAACTTGGAGTGATAACTACAAGACAAAAAAGGAGCCCTATAATTCTTAATCTCATACGATCGTTTTTGAATTGATATTTGGTTATTGTTGTTTGAAATTTATTCGCATCACACTAGAGCAAATAAACTTATTTAGACTACACAAAAATAGATCTTGACATCAAACCATTCAATCACTACATTTAGGTATTTACACACCGCACCACACCAACAATCTGTATGCCAATAAGTTAAAACTTATATCACTCGTAAAACAACAAGATTAATCCATTGCAATCACCATAAATAGGGATATCTGAATCTTTATTTATTAACACATAGCTATGACATATATTAAAATCCAGAGTTTAGTGTTAAAAAATGGTGCCAGAAATAAGTCTCTAAAATGTCATTAAAGTAGTTCGACAAGAAGATGAACATCGTAAACGTTTGCATAGATGGTCCCACTAGTATTACTTACAAAGGGGGGGCTATTTTTATCAAAAAAAGTCGTTTATTTGCCCATCAAATTAAAAGATTACAAAACAATGAATAATCACACCTATAAGATGTTAGTCCTAGATTTGGATGATACACTACTTACTGATGATCATAAAATATCCTTAGAGAATAAAGACGCTTTAATCAAAGCACAAGAGAGAGGTGTATATGTTGTGTTAGCTTCAGGAAGACCTACACCTGCAATGATGAGGTATGCTGAGGAGTTAGATCTTAAAAAATATGGTTCATATCTGATCAGTTACAACGGTGCAATCATTACAGATATGGCTTCAGGAGAGACGCTCTTCGAACAGACATTGACTAAAGAAGAAGTACACGATCTACACTCATTTAGTCAGGATCATAAGGTAGATATTATCACCTACGTGGATGGCACCATTATTAGTGAACAATCATCAGAGTATATCGATGTTGAGATTGGATTGACACAGATGCCACACCGTATTGTGCCTTGCTTTAAAGATGCAGTAAAAACCAATATGGTAAAATGCATAATGTTAGAAGAACCAACCTATCTCAAAAGTGTTGCCGATAGACTTAAAGCGGAGAAAATAGATAAGAGTGTATCAATATCAAAACCATTCTTCTTGGAGGTAACCCCACAAGGTATTGACAAAGCAGCAAGCATTGCTCGATTGGCACAACGCTTGGGCATAAATCAAGAAGAGATTATTGCGGTAGGAAATGCTGGAAATGACTTAAGTATGGTGAAGTATGCAGGACTAGGTGTTTGGGTCGACAATGTGGATGAAACATTAAGAGATAAAGCGGATATTATTGTTTCATCCAACAATGACCATGGCGTATCTGAAGTGGTCTATAATTACTTATTAAAGTAATACGGATAAGTTTTGAATTAGAGTCAAAAGAGACTTAAGGGCTCACGTTATTGATAAAATAAGCAATAAAATAGTCATTCAAGTAGAATAAAAAGGATCGGACTTACACCCCTACTCTGTCTCTTATACCTATCTATTAACTGTAGCACTTTCAGTGCATAATTAAGATCTGAGTTCAAAACAAATGAGTTCGTTCATTTGACCAACAAACTGGTTTATTTTATGATGATAAATACTGACGTAAATTAAAAGGTTGTTGCACTAGGCTTGGGAATTTAGCTCTTTCAGCACATAATTGTAACATGAATTGATTGACGGAGTTTTAAACAAGCCCTTATCTAAGAAATCAAAGTTAGAGGTTCGCTACATTTTTACTCCAAAAATGTAGCGGACCTCCTACTCTTTTTATATATTTGCACTAAACAACAATATTTAAACACAATATTTGTGAAAAGTCTTTTCTGCCACTTAATCCTTTTACTCTTGCTATGTCCCTTTGTGGTTCTTTCACAAAACAATATAGCGCAGGACACCTTACAGATTGGATCGGTTACAATAACCCATCAAGGCAAATCAAAATATATTGCAGGCAAAACCATTACCCGCATCAGTTCTCAAGATATCCGCCAAAGTAGTGTAGATAACTTTGGAGAGATGATCATTCAGAAAAGTGCCATCTATTCACAACAGCAAGGTCGTGGTGGAGCCATGTATCTTTCCATACGAGGAATGGGAAGGAACCACACAGAGGTGCTATGGAACGGTATTCCACTTAACTCTCCTATGTATGGCACAGTTGACTTCTCTCTAATTCCAACAAATATTGTTGATCAAGCCTCTATATATTTTGGTGGTAGTGCCACAGGATACTCTACTAGTAATATTGGAGGCACAGTTGAATTGAGAACATTTCCCAACCTATCGGATGATTTGCGTGGAGGGATAAAAGCATCTATTGGAAGCTTTCATACCTACAAAACCTCGACTAACTTATCATATAAACTAGCACCAAAACTCACGGCTTCATCTAGGTTATTCTATAGTTCGTCTCTTAATGACTTTAAATTCATTAACACCTATAAGGTAGAACCAAATGAAGACGGAACGGCATGGATTAATCCTGAAGAGACTAATGATCAAGGAGATTGGTTAACTTATGGGCTTTTGCAAGAGTTCTTTTATGAGTTCAATGATCATAGTCGCCTCTCGGTCCACTATTGGGGCCAAAGTAATGATCGCTCTATACCAATGCTTGCTACCGATGAAAGCAATGACCAAACAAACAACAAAGAGAACAACTCTAGCACAGAGAGTCACCGTGGGAGTCTTCGCTTTAATAGTGAAATCGATGGTTGGAGACTAACTGCGTTAAGTGCCATCAATTTTGAGAAATTTCATTTCTGGTATAAAAACCGTTCGTCAGAGAAACGAAGTCAGGATGACAAGAGCAGTAGCACCAATATATATAATCGGTTTAACGTATACAAAGAGATTAATCCCGACCTATCTTTACATCTAGAGGCACAATACAATCACATGGTCATCAAGACAGCAGATCAAATTTATGACCAACAAGAGAGTTACAAAAGAGATCAACAGGTCATTTCAGCTAAAGTATCTTATCAAATTACTCCTATTTTATCGTCATCATTAACACTTATGAACCAGTGGAATGGAGGTCAAAACAGTGGCCTTACTCCTTTCTTAGGCATCAATCTATCTATTTTAAATAATCGAAAGTTAGATCTGACTGCGAATATTAATCGTAATTATAGATTCCCTACGCTGAACGATATGTATGCCATCCCTGGGGGAAATCCAGAACTACAAGAAGAAGATGGATGGGCCTATAATATCGGAGCGATCAATATTTTAGAGACAGAACATTTTACATTTCATAATCACATAGATTACTACCATTCGGAAGTAAAAAATTGGATCGAGTTGAGACCCTCCGAATATGGTTATTGGATCTCTTCAAATAAAGAGAAAGTTGTAGCTTATGGTATAAGCCTAAAACATGAAACGATATGGAACATACAACATGATTTTCTCATAAAAGGGTCTTTCGACTATAACTACTCTAGAACATTAAATCGTTCGACTCCTGTAAATTCATATGACAACTCTTATAACAAACAGCTTCCGTATATTCCCGAACATACGCTAACGGCAGGTCTTTCTACATCTTATCATCGATGGGAAGGGCGACTCTCTTGGATATGGAATAGCATGCAGTACAGTACGTCTGATAACGACACCTCTAATGAGTACGGTACAATTGATGGTTATAATGTGGCCAACTTAGACATCTCTTACCATCATAATTTAATTAGGACACATAAACTAATTTACACATTATCTGTTTATAATCTTACAAATCAAACATATGAAAGTATGGTTGCCCAGACAATGCCCGGAGCCAACTTTCTTCTTTCTATCAACTATAATTTTTAAATTAAATTCAAATGGCAGGAAACTATTTACGGCTAATTATTATCTCTTTTGCAACTCTTTTTATCTCATGTTCAAAGGAGAACAATACTTCAACAACACCAACAGGAATCTATACAAACGGTGTTTACATCCTCAATGAAGGACCTTGGCAAGACCCGAACTCATCATCTCTATTCTTCTACAACCCTGAAAGCAACGAAGTAGAAAGTAATGTTTTCAAAGAGGTTAATAAGAATATTGGAAATGATGGACTTATTCTAGGAGCACTTCCTCAATCGATGACTAAAGAGGGAGATCTCATTCATATTGTCATAAATGAAGATAATAAAATCTTTACTATCAATGCACATACTGCAGAGTATCTAGGAAAAATTACAGGATTAACCTCTCCTCGATACATGGTGACGACACCTGATCACAGAGCTTATGTTACAAGTTTGGAAGAGACAAAAATCTCCATCGTTGACCTTGTACAGGAAGAGTTTGATACAGGCTCCGTTCTAAATAAAATTGATATCCTAAATCCTCTTAGCTCCGAATTCAAACAACACACTTCAGAACGTATCATTGCTGTTGGGGACGAGCTGTTTACAAATTCGTGGAGTAATGACAACAAGATTTTAGTTATCGATCCAAACACCAATAAGCTCAAAGATAGTATTGAAGTAGGAATACAACCACAATCAATGGTATTAGACAAAAACAAAAAATTATGGGTCCTTTGTGATGGTGGATATCAGACCTCTCCATATGGCTACACCAATGGATCGATATATCGTATTAACACGAAAGATCACACTGTAGAGTGGCACTATACTTTTCCTAATACTATACCTAAAAGAAACATATGTATTAATGGAACTGGAGATACACTCTATTTTATCTATACAGATATATATCGTATGAAGATTGGGGAAACAGAACCATCCAAAGTAATTGAAGTACAAAATCAACAAACGTTCTATTCACTAGGTATAGATCCTAAGAATGGAGATATTTATGTAGGAGATGCAGTCGACTATAAACAAGCAGGAATGGTCTATCGATTTGATAAAGACTTTAATAAAATAGATGAATTTAGAGTAGGAATCCTCCCGAACTCATTCCTTTTCAACTATAACTAAAGATAATAGTTACATCGGTGTTCCTTCAAGGAAGGAACCCGATGTATCAAGATTTATGTACCTAAGCTAAATTCTTTTGAATAAATTGTGTTAAAATATCGATAGCTACATGGTTTTCACCACCTTGAGGAACAATGATGTCAGCATACTGCTTCGTTGGTTCAATAAACTGAAGATGACTTGGTCTTACAGTATCTTCATATCGATCCAACACTTGTTGCACATTTCTTCCACGCTCTACAATATCTCTTTGAATCACTCGAGATAAACGAATATCTGACTCACAATCCACAAACACCTTTATGTCCATTACGTCTCGCAACTTGGATTGTCCCAAGCATAAAATTCCCTCTACAATAACCACTTTTTGCGGTTTAACAGGAATGGTATCCTCTGATCTTGTACAAGTTAAATAAGAATAGATGGGTTGTTGTACCACTTTCCCTTGATGAAGATCTTCAATATGTTGAATTAATAAATCCCATTCAAATGCTTCGGGATGATCAAAATTAATCTTCTGTCTCTCCTCTAGGGGCATATCACTATTATCTTTGTAATATGAATCTTGTGCTAATACACTCACTTTCGAATCCGACAAATTTTCAATAATACGTCGAACTACAGTACTTTTCCCCGACCCAGTACCTCCGGCAATTCCTATAACTATCATACTTTCCTGAATACTAATAATTAAATTAGAGAAAATCTTCTCTAGGCTTTAAACAAAAGTAATAATTTTAACTAAACAATACACTTTATATTTATATATGTTGAGCATAAAATAGGTTGTGATCATATGATGGGAAGTTAATATGACAGATAGAGATAAAATTGGAGTGCTTTCTAAAAAAAGAGTCTCACCCCCTTACTATCTTTTTCTATGAAAACACTCCGAATATGCCTACGGATGGACAGAAGCATTATTATCATCACCATCACCAGATCTATTCACATATCCTTTTGGAGCACTATATGCTTGAAATGGTTTTCTTATATCTCCATAGCCATCGCCATCATTATCAACATAAAAGGTCTTAATCTCTTCTCCTTCCTTATATCCGGCTTTTACCACTTGATTAATGGTTTTTATCAAAGACATATCATTAAAGCAATCAAGACCATAAGACCAAACCATTACGCCTCCAAATTTAGACAAAGATATCTGTGTCTTCTTTGCAATGGTAGGAATACCATTATACCACAACGCTCCAACTTGATCTACATAGGCGTTCTCAGGGCTATTGGATATGATTTTGGACCAACCAGCAGATCTAACGATACCCCCTCCAAAATTGTAACCATAGAAAGGCAAACCAAATACTATATTTTTTCGATCAACACCTTTTCTTTTAACCCAGAAATTTTCAACACTATTCAGTAAAGATAGTGGAGAATGTTGTCCAGGTTTATCAGGTGTCCATGGGCCACACTGATCATAAGCCATCACGTTGATAAAATCCAATGTACTGAGAGCTTTATTGGATACATTGGTCTGTAACCATCCTCCCGGGAAAGCAGCTGAGAGACCTCTATCTTTGAGAGCCTGTTTAAACTCAACTACAAATAAATTAAAATTGTTTCCTATACTTTTCAAGAATGTATTTTCAAAATCTAGATCATATCCATCAAATCCATACTGATCTAATGCCTTCACAAGACTCGTAATCAACTGCTCTCTTTGGTTGGCTTGAAGATATCTTCTCCATGACGCGGCCTCTTCATCCGAAATAGCACCACCCCCTAAGACAATAAATACCTTCACTCCTCGCTTGTGTAACCTTGATATTACATCAGAGATATCACCTTTAAGAACTAATTTTCCATTGGTACCGATATTACTAAATGAGAGGTTTATATGTGTCGTTCGACTTAGATCCATCTGATCAATATAAGGATATCCACTCGGCCTAAGATATCCAATGACCTTAAAGTTATCTTCTAAAAGTGGACTAGGTTTCTCTGCAACGTGAGGAGTAGGAATCTCACTGGGTGTATTAAGATCTATTTTGTCTTCACTACAAGCGAAAAAAAGAAATAGTGTGGACAAAATCACGATATCATACAGAGGTCTTTTAAAGATTATTTTTTCATTTTTCATTATCAGAATTTAGTTGTTGTACTTTGTTATTTGAAATCACACTTAGACATTCTAGTTATAGCAGAGCTACTTTCAGCCCCTTTAGTGCAGGTTGAAATAAAGCAGTAGGTGCAGTTTTTATGAACAGGCCCTCTACCAAAACCTTAGAAAACCGAATTTTCTTTAATCAAACCACTAGTGAACTCTAGCATCTTTATCGTTACTATCCATTCGGTTCTTAACATATCCTCTAGGTTGCTTATAAGCTTGTAAGGGGCTCTTTATTTCGCCATAACCATCACCATCCCTATCGGCATAAAAAGTCCTAATATCTTCACCTTCACGGTGACCAGCATCCACTACTTGATTAATCGTTTTTATCAACGACATATCATCAAAGCTATCAAAGCCATACGACCACACCATGACACCTCCAAACATCTCCAAAGACTTTTGTGTCTTTCTTGCAATGGTAGGAATACCATTATACCATAACTGTCCTACCCTATCCATATAACCATACTCTGGATTGCTCTCAATAATGGAACTCCAAATATTAGACTTCACCCTCTCTCCAGAAAAGTCGTAACCATAAAATGGTAATCCAAACACAATACGATCTTTACTTATTCCTTTCCCTTTAATCCAAAAATCACTTACGGTATTCAATAAAGATAGAGGAGAATGTTGACCAGGCCTATCTGATGTCCAAGGTCCCCTATTATCGTATGCCATAATATTGATAAAATCAAAGGTTCTTAATGCTTCATCAGAGACATTTGTATGTAACCACCCTCCGGGGAAAGCTGCAGATAATTCTTTTTTTCCCAAAGCTCTCTTTAAGTCTGTAATAAAATCATTGTAGTTACTCCCTAAGCTCTTCAAAAAATCATTCTCAAAATCTATATCAAGCCCATCTAAATCGTTTTGATGGATATAATCTATTAAATTAGAGATTAATTTAGCTCTTTGACCTTTTTCTAAAAATGTTCTCCAATAAGTAGCATTATTTCCATGAACTCCACCACCTCCAAGCGCCATAAAGACTTTAATCTGATGGCCATGAAGTTTCGAAACAAGCTTTGCAATATCGTGCTTATAGACAAGTTCTCCCTTTCCATTGATATTTCCAAAGGATAAGTTTACATGCGTAGTCCTTCTCAAATCCATACGATCGACTGCATCAAATCCTTTTGGCAGTAAATAGCCAACCACTTTAAAATCCTTTGGAGCAGGATGATTTGAAAGATATTTTTTAGCAGCACAAGATGATAAAATACTTAATGTAAGGATAAAAACAACGAGGTCGAGTCTCTGTTTGATCCAATACTGAAAAGGTGAATACATAAAAGTGTGTATTTATTTGATTGATTATAAAAAACATCGACTTATGTGAGATATATTCTACACCAGAAATATAACTTCTAACTAGCTTAATAATGTTTTCGTGTTAGAAATATTACTGTTCATATCGACCACACTAAATAATTAAATAGTCATAACTAGGATGTTAATTATCGTATTTTATATACTCCGATATATTCCAGAAATTAATCATGTCATTTCTCTTGATTACTATTGATTATTGCATTCTTTACAGAATGAAATATTAACTCTAAAATAACACATTCGAAGGCTCAGATATTTCTACACATATTCAAACATTCACTACTTTATCAGCAATAGGGACACCGTCAAACCAACACATACTAAAAGCAGAATCTATATAACAACAATAGGCTTAAACGCACACATAAAACACAAATTACCAGCAGTATAACACTAAAAGTGGAATTCTTCATCTATTAATCGGTTCTTTATTGCAAACTTTAGATGGAGAGCAATATTCGAACCAAATATTTATTCTAATTTTGTCTATATTCAATCTTATTTAATGATGTACTCCTTGATACGAAAATGGATTGTAAAATAAGGGAATCTTATATAGATATAGTTCTTTAAAAGTCAATTAGGGAAGTGTAAATTATTAAATAATTGGTATTTTAATCTAAAAATTGTAGATTTAAATACCAATTTCAACCTAGTGTAACCTATTATGAATTTACTCTATTCATAATAGGTTACACTAAATCAGAATCACACTGAAACATATTTGGTATGCTAAAGAGTTTATCAAATATTCAACTGAACTAACACACTAAACGCATCTCAAAAATGTATATCCGAACGCTTCTTTGGACAATTATTTTTCTATTAACGGCAGTATATAAAACTCTAGCATCACCGGTATATAGTTTCAACCAACTCTCGATAAAAGATGGACTACAAGAATCTTACATCACTTGTATGACCAAAGATCATAATGGAAATATGTGGATAGGAAACAGAGAGGGACTAAACTGTTATGATGGATATAATATAAAGACATACAACTTCTCTCCTCTTGACCAAGAGAGTATACCATCTGATGAGATTCATTTTATTGTTGAAGACAAACAAAATAATATATGGGTAGGAACATCACGAGGTTTGGCAAGGTTTGACCCTAGTATCAATAAGTTTAAACGAATCGAGTTTGATGATTCACCTCTACTAACTTATAGTGCGATACAATTAAAGACTAAAATAATCTTTTCCACTTCTTTTTCTCGTCTCATCGAATATAATTATAAGACCCAAGAGTTTTCAGAATTTATATCCAATAAAGATATCGATCCTTTCCCCTTTTTCAAGAAGATGATTAAGCTTGATAACAACACAATTCTAGCAAACTCCAAATGGAAAGGAGTATACTCGATAAATATTAAAGATAAATCGGTAGTAAAGATAAAAATAAAAATATCTCCACACACCCCAGCTATATTCCTAGACTCCCACGATAAGATATGGATTTCTGATCTTACCGATGGTGTACGTTGTTTTGATAGAAATTGGAATCTAATCCACTACTTCACATCCAAGAATTCTCCATTAACTCACGATATTATTCTTGATTTCGAAGAACAAAACAATAACCTTTGGCTAGCAACGGACGGTGGTGGGATAAATATTATTTCTTTGAATGACTTATCGTTCTCATCGATTCAAAACAAAAATAATGACACACATTCCCTTCCCTGGAACTCATTCAACTGTCTATACAATGACCCAGATAATAACATGTGGTTAGGGTCAACGAGATCAGGGTTAATCAAAGTATCTAAAACCTATTCTGAAATATTTAATAAAGTACCGTTTGGCAGCAACAAAGGTCTAAGTAACCAAACGATACTATATCTATATGAAGACAAAAACAATAAAATATGGATTGGAACAGATGGAGGGGGAATCAACCTTTTCGATCCAATACAAAAAACGTTTAAACACTTTAAATCAACCAAAGACAAAAAAGTAACAGGAATCTGTAACCTTAATAATAATGAACTACTAATTTCAACTTACACTAGTGGTGTATTTCGTTTTAATAAGCACACTGGGGCAATAGTTCCTTTCACAATATTCAATAATCAAACGCAGAAAATTATCACACTCCAAGAACCTGCGATTTCTCTAAATAACTACGGAGATAATAAGATCATTTTAATTGGGAATCATATGTACCTATATGATATAGATAGTTTAAGATTTAATATTCTAGCATCCCAAGGCATCGACTATCACTACACAAACCTAGAGAAAGTAGCTGAGAATAGCTCCAAAGTATACTTTGCATCGAGAGTGGAAGTAATCGAATTAGACCGTGCCACAAAAAAAACTAAATGTATTTACACTTCTGATCTTCCTGATATTATCAATGATGCATGCATGGACTCAAAAGGTCAACTATGGCTAGCAAGCAGCTCTGGATTAACACATTACGATCCAACAAATGACACCACTATCAATAGAATAAATGGTATCTCATTCAGAATAAATACCATTCTATGCGATAAAAATGACCAGCTTTGGTTGGGGGCAAAAAATATGGTTTATACTTACAATATTCATAACAAAAATCTTCGAACAATAAATGATTCATACAATACTCCCTTAAATGGATTTATTCCCCATTCTAAATTAATCGCAAAATCAGGTGATATATATATGGGAGGAGTGTTAGGTCTATCCATAATTAATCGAGATATCAACTTTCCTTCGATTGCTAATCGACCCCTTTTCATTGAAAAGATACAACTAAATGGAAAAGATATTAGTAGGGTGAAGAACTTTAAGAATGGGAGTCTTTCCATCCCTTGGAACTTTTCTGCTCTGCGTATAAAGCTTAAGGTCAAAGGAAATCTTTTTTACAAAAAACGTTTTAGATACAAGATAGTAGGAATTAATAACAAATATATTGAAACCTTCGATCATAATATCGACATATACTCACTCCCTACGGGAAGCTTTAATATCATTGGATCGTATAAATCGGCAAATGGAAATTGGACTACACCAAAGCAAATAATAGAAGTAAGGGTTACTCCTCCTTGGTGGAGAAATAATATCTTCTATACAATTCTATTCCTTCTAATCATCCTTACATCTATTGCAATCCACCTGAATATAAGCAAGATCAGAACACGCAACCAACAAATCGAAATCAATAAAATTAAAGAGAGATTATATGAAGATAAGGTGAATTTCTTCATAAATATTAATCATGAGTTGAGAACACCACTTACACTTATATACGCACCACTGCAAAGATACTTTGCAACCAATAGTATTAATCTTTTCAGCAGGAGTGATCTTAAAAGCATCTTCACACAAGCTAAGAACATGATGAATATTATTAACACACTTCTAGACATGAGAAGCATGGAGGTGCAAAAAGATAAAACAGAGATCTCCTTATGTAAGTTAAACCGATGGGTTAAAAGCAAGGCACATGAGTTCTCTAATGAACTCAAGGAGAGGGATATTGACATAATCTTCAATCTAGATCGATCCATTACATCCACTCCATGGGATATAAGAAAAGGTGAGATGATATTATCCAATCTTATGATGAATGCACTAAAATACTCCAATGATCATACAACCATCACAATATCAACAGAAAAATTGGATGACCATATTAAAATCGCAGTTAAAGATCAAGGGATTGGAATTAACGAAGAGGAGATTGAAAAGTTATTTTCAAACTTCTATCAAGGTGGTCATAACATTCAGGGAAATGGAATTGGACTCTCCTATGCACAAATGCTGGTAAACCAACTTGGAGGGCGAATCAATGCATACAAAAATAGAGACGAAAGAGGGTCCACTTTTTATTTTGAAATACCTACTAACCTATCGATAAATACGGATATTGCGACAGATAATGAAACAAATATCACCATTCAAGAAGTGCCGTTAATTGGTAAGTTGCAAACCAAAGAGTATTCCATCATCATCATCGAGGATAATCAAGACCTACGTGAGATGGAATGTAACCACTTAAAAAAATATTTCAAGAATGTTTACACAGCAAACAATGGAGAACATGGACTTGAAAAGATTTATAAATATCAACCTGACATTATTGTTAGTGACATCATGATGCCTAAACTTAATGGCTTTGAACTATGCAAGGTCGTTAAAAATGACTTTAAAATTAGCCACATCCCCATTATACTTTTAACAGCTTACAATAACCCGAAAAACACGTTGAATGGATATAAACTCGGGGCCAATGCATATGTACCTAAACCATTCCAGTTTGATCTTCTAATGTCTGTGATTACGACCCAACTACGAAATAGAGAATTCGTTAAAAGGAGATACCAGAACTTTTCACTACCTATGGTTGACCCTAAGGAGACGACGATTAGTAGCATTGACGAAGATTTCATATCTAAATTCATTAAACTTGTTGATAACAACCTTGATAATCCCGATCTTGACCTAAAAATGATTACCAAACAAATGTTCATGAGTCGTTCATCTGTCTCCAATAAAATTAAATCATTGATGGGAATTAGTATTATGGAATATGTTATTCAAGAACGGATCAAAAAAGCCATTGAACTGCTTTTACAAACAAACAAAAACATAACCCAGATATCTACAGAAGTAGGATTCTCCTCTTCTCGCTATTTTAGCACGGTTTTCAAAGAAAAGCAGAAAATGACACCATCAAACTTCCGTTTAAACAGAAAGAGTATTCCTAATCAGAATGATCTTTAATATCGAACAGAATTACATTCTTGCAAAAGATAGACATCTTTAAACGTACAATTCTTCAAGATAAAGAAAGATGAATCGTACGTTTAAAATCTAACGAGATACAGCAGTAACACACATATTATTGTATATTTGAAACACGAACAAAAGATCTCAAATACCAACAATAATGAAAAATAAACTACATCTATCTCTTTTATTACTCTTTTCAAATCTAATTATCTCATGTACTGTTACTATTCAAGATCGTGAGATCTTAGGTTTTCAAGATCAAGTAAAGTCTTGTATAGAAACTAAATATGACGCAACAAACCTTGATGGAAAATGGGGCAAAGGTCTTCTTCAATTTAATGCGATACAAGAGTATTATTTTAATATAGAAGGGAACTCCGATACAATCATCTACAAAGATGACAAGAAAAAGATTCTAATAAAGGCAACCCAAACGCGAATAGATGGTCGGATAGATATCGAGAAGATATACGATGCGGGAGGAAAGTTAATGTATTCGCAGAAATACCAATACTATTCAGACTTTGAGACCTACTATGAAAAGCTCGATCCTAACGGATTAAAGGAGATGGAATTTAGGATAAGCTATGATATCTATCATCGTATCAAATCGATGAAATATAAAGTCTTCACATATAAACAAAAGGTAGATTCATCCATCGATGATAAAAATAACGATGCATTAGATTCATCGCAAAAGCCTATAGACATCAGTAGTTATGACGTAAAATACACTTATAAAGATGGCAATATCGATAGTATACAAACGAGTTTAAAGAATAACATCTCATATACAATAAACTACGAATACCTTGAATTTGATTCTCATGACAACTGGACCAAAAGGGTTGAAAAATATAGCGATGGATACAATAAACGCTATACATATGTAACCCATGAAATAGTCTATTATGAATAGAGCTGACTAGTACAATAAATACACACGGTCTAATGACAGATCTAAACCCACCTGTTTTAACATTTATTTTTCCTATACATTGTACAATTAATGGTGTGAACACCAATAATAAGCTGATTAAGATATTGTCAATTCTCAAAAACTGAAGCAATGTAGATAATTCCAAGCTTCTCTTATTGAGAACAGAAGGATAATAAAATGAGTTCATTTAAGACAAATAATACGATTTTATCAATAAATTTAAAGAGTTATACTATGATCATTGTTACTGTAGATTGTCACCTTAAAGAGGAGAACAAAGAGAGTTATTTGAACACTTTTAATGAGGTTTCGAAGACTGTCCATAAAGAAGGAGGGTGCATAAGGTACGAGATATTTCAAAAAGATGCAGATAGCCCAAATCTCTTTATTTTTGAGAAATGGGAGTCACAAGAAGCTTTGGATGCACACATTGCAACACCACATATGAATGTATTCTTTGAAAAGACAAATCCTTGGCTTGAAAAAGAACTAGAGATTAACGTATTTGATGTTAAGTCTTAATGGATAACACTTAATTCATCTATCTAAGAAGAACCTATCTCGTGGTAATATAGTGCAAGGAAAACCAATACACCGATCGTCTATATGATCCATGAGATAGCCGTTTGCTTATTTCCTTTTCAGACAATTCTATTAAAACATAATACTTGAGGGTTCTTTAACTTAAAGACTTTTTGAGTATGCTACTTTGTTCCATATTTAAGAACTATCCATCACAACACTATGGTCATTTACTACATTAGTATCTTGTAATCAATAGATTTTACAATTCGCGCGGAGTCATATCGTTATTCTTGAACAGAAGAATCTGATTAGAATTGCAACTAATTTAAACTCCATACTTTGTTTTCCATAATTATAAAACTGATTCAAGAAGGGGAACAAACAATTTACCTCAAGAAATATCCACCCTTTTATATAGAATAGATCTAAATATTGGCATAGTACAGTCTTTGAAACAACGATCTATATAAACCCTAAATTAATATTGACTAAACTAGTCAAACTCAGTTTGTAACATATCATTGTGTCATTACATTTTTTTTATTAAATTAACAGTATTAACATAACTGATCAACATTATGAAAAAAATTATTTTTGTCCTATTAATCATTGGTCTGATGATAAGTTCAGGTATAATCAAAGCACAGAATCCCAGTGGATTTACTTTTAAAGCTGGCATGAACTTTGACAAGTACAAGGCAAAGAGTATTGTAGATTTAGATTATAAATCCATATCTAGTTATCACCTTGGTACTTATTATTCATTTCAGGTAAAACAAGCTAGAATACAAACAGGGCTAACATTTGTTCGTAGGGGTGGAGAAGAAATAGTATCGAAAGACATCGAATTAAATTATAATAATGAGACGGCATACACTTATGTTGAGGAGACATCAACAAAGATATATCTTAACTATCTTGAAATACCATTGAACTTAAGTTTCAAACTAATAAACTTTAGTGATAAAGGAGATGGCATTAATCTATTTATGGAACCTGCATTAGGGTTCTGTCTCTACGGAGAGATGAAGAGCGGGGAAAATGATAGCGATATAGAAATTGGTTCTGAAGACACTGATGATATTAAACCACTTAATATTAGTTTCAAATTTGGAGCAAGTATTAAACTAAAACACCTTGAACCTTACGTCGGATACGACATGGGACTAACCGATATTACACCTCAAGCTGGAACAATCAAAAATAGTGGTTTTTATTTTGGTATAGCATATAATCTATTCTAATGAAATTTATTATGGTAATTAAGGAGGTGAATACATCTCCTTAATCTTGTTTCTAGCCGACAAAATTACTTATATTTGGTGTTCTATATATCAAACCAAGACTTGTTCATAAGATGATCCGTCTTATCTATCTTATTAGTTTTATTTAGCGCAATCCCCTCTATCCTTTCAACCCTTCTACTTAACTACATTGATTTCCATAGGAGTAATAAATAATTAACCATATATAAGCCTCTGTTCGAGAAATTGATTCAAAATAACATGTAAATTGTTAAGAACGATTATCACTGTTGTATGATTCTTCCAAAGGTAATCTTCAACTATTTTAATGTCATCAATATTGTAAATATATGCCTAGACCTCCTAATACATTGCCAGATTCGTAATCAGTGGAAAACCTCTAATTAAAATAAACATGATTATACAACAAATAGATGGTATTAATATAAAGGAAATCAATAAACCCAGGTCGTTTTTCCTAAATCAAGGACTTTGAATTATATTCTATTAATTGTAGATCAAGTCACTATTATTTTGATATAGTTTTCTTTTGAGAAAAGAACAAAAAAATACTAGAATAGATAGAGCCTAAAAAAGAGATATGGTTTATGTAATAATTCAAAAATAATTATCTTGCAGGATAAGTTTTAATTTAACAACATATTTATTGTAAATATCACATCAATGAAGAGAGCTATTGTATTCTTTTTAGTATCCACACTTTATGTTATATCAGATTCTGTATCCATAGGGCAAGATATTGAAAAAAAGTGTATGATTAAAAAAGCATATAGCTCTGTGTCAACGAAGAAGTATAAAGCCATCGAACGTTTTGGGAAGATGGAGAGAGCAGAGTTAATTGGGCAGTACGCTTTAAGATATCGTTTTAATATTAAAGGAGATACGATTGAATCAAGTCGATACCAGATGAAGCCGGATGCCAAACAAGGGGATATTGACACCATCGCAATAATACGCTACAACAATCTTGGGCAGAAGGTAGAAGAAAGTACTTTTACGACGAAGGGCACTTATGGTCGTTACGACTATTTCTACAATGAGAATGGGACTATAAAATTAATTAATCAATATAACCAAATGGGAAAGAAAGTCAATCGATCTGATTACTACTATGATGGTAAAGGTCGTTTGACCCGAATGCTTAGACGAGGTTACCTCGGTGATACCATCCGATTTGATCAATATCAATATTTTAGATCCGGCACATCACTTCAAAAAGCGAGGCTATACAAAGAAGATGCAGGAAAAGAGGTTGCCTACTCTTTTGATCGAGCTCATCGTGTATACGAAAAGAAATACTACTATAAGAAGGCATTAATAAAAAGTGTATTTCTCTCCTACGACTCCAAAGGGAAACTCATTTCACAAAATATAAAGAAGAAAGAGAAGCCTACGATTCATATTCGATATCAATATGACAACAACGGTCAATTAATATATGAAAGAGTTTTGGACACATCGAACAAAAAAGCAGAGGCTGTCAGATATCAATATTTTTACGACAAAACAGGTCGATGGGTTCATCGATATGTTGCCGTAGAAAAGATTGAAGGCTTCTTTAGTGAAGGTTTTATAGAAGATAGAGAGTATCATGAAGATGGTACAGGAGATAAAACCGTATTCCCTATTTCCTATCACTAACATCCAGATACTACGATAACAGACTATTTCTGACTACGATTCTTTAAGGTTATTTATGTTATTTAAAATAGCGGACATACAGAAAAGATGTTTTCCAACAATTCTATTAAGAGATATGATAAAGTTCACTAGTAGTTAAATAGAACTCGCTACCTTTATAGTATAAAAAGCTAGTATTTCCATTTATTAGTAAACAAGAAACTCTAAAATATAAACCAATAATGAAAACAACCGCTCTAAATAAAGTGCACAGAGATTTGGGTGCAAAAATGGTGGAGTTTGCTGGTTATGACATGCCTATTGAATATAGTGGCATCCAAGGTGAACACATGAAAGTGAGAGAAAGCGTCGGAGTGTTTGATGTATCTCACATGGGAGAAATTTATGTCGAGGGCCCTAAGTGTTTGGAGTTCTTACAGATGATGACCTCCAACGATGTTTCCGTTTTGGAACATGGACAGGCACAGTATTGCTATTTCCCTAATGGTAAAGGAGGCATCATTGATGACCTTATCGTCTACTGTATAGAGAAAAAGACGACATATCTTTTGGTGATTAATGCATCTAATATTGAGAAAGATTATCAATGGTTGAAGGATCACCAAACCCAAGGAGTAACTCTTAATAATGTCTCGGATGACATTTCCCAACTAGCAGTGCAAGGGCCTAAAGCATTGGAGGTACTTCAACGATTGACTGAAGTTACGCTTAAGGATATTCCATTCTATCAATTTACTGTTGGAGAAATGGCAGGTGTTAAAGATGTGATTATATCTAACACAGGATACACTGGATCTGGAGGTTTTGAACTCTATTGTGCGAACAAGGAGGTAGAAGCACTATGGGAAGCGATTTTTGAAGCTGGGAAAGAGGAAGGGATTGCTCCTATAGGATTGGCTGCAAGAGATACTCTAAGAATGGAAAAAGGATACTGTTTATATGGCAACGATATAGACGACTCCACTTCTCCGTTAGAGGCTGGACTGGGATGGACAACCAAGTTCGTTGATAATAAACCTTTTATTGACCGTCAATTCTTAGAACAACAAAAAGCAGATGGCGTTACTAGGAGATTAAGAGGATTCATTCTTCAAGAAAGAGGTATTCCTAGACATGGCTATGAGATTTGTACAGAATCTGGAGAAACCATTGGTATTGTGACTTCAGGGACTCAATCTCCAATGTTAAAACAAGGTATTGGAATGGGATATATCAATCTTGATCACTGTAAATTCGGAAATACAGTTTATATTAGGATACGTAAAAAATTAATTCCGACGATTATTAAGAAACTACCATTGATATAAACCCCATTACAAATATCTACTAAAATAGAGTTCCGTCCATCTCTATGCCATCAAAATGGTTACATATTGATCCAATGTTAAGTTATGTATAGCTTTGCAAATAGAAATACTATGATTTAAATCATAGTATAGGATTTTATTTAAAAAAATAATATATTGACAAAATATAGCTTATAAACCGAAAACAATCGACGGTTTATAATTCGAGATAATAACATTTTTAATGACCCAAATCGCTATGAAGAAGCATAATTTTTATGCAGGACCTTCGATCTTGCCAGAATACACAATTAAGAAGACAGCTGAAGCTATCCTAGATTTTGCAGGAACAGGACTATCCGTAATGGAAGTATCTCATCGAAGTAAGGAGTTTGTAGCCGTAATGGATGAAGCGGTAGCACTAGTAAAAGAGTTACTTCATGTACCAGAGACACACGAAGTATTGTTCTTACAAGGAGGTGCGTCTAGTCAGTTCTTTACAGTACCATTCAACCTACTTAAGACTAAGGCAGCTTACCTTAATACAGGTACATGGTCGAACAAAGCGATCAAAGAAGCGAAATTGTTTGGTGAAATAGTAGAAGTTGCATCATCTAAAGAATCGACTTACAACTATATTCCTAAAGGCTATTCCGTACCAAAAGATGTAGATTATTTTCACTACACAACCAATAATACGATCTATGGTACTCAAATCCACAAAGATCCTGAAGTAGATGTACCATTGGTGGCAGACATGTCATCAGATATTTTCAGTCGTCCTATCAATGTATCTAAATATGACCTTATCTATGCCGGTGCTCAAAAGAACTTAGCACCAGCTGGAGTAACTTTGGTTATTGTACGCAAAGAAGCTTTAGGAAAAATTGATCGTCCTATTCCGACAATGGTTGACTATCGCACCCATGTGGAGAAAGGCTCGATGTTCAACACACCTCCATGTGTTCCTGTTTTTGCAGCATTGCAAACATTGAGATGGTTGAAAGAAAATGGTGGCATCGGAGCAATTGCAAAAATCAATGAGGAAAAGGCTGCTCTTCTATATGATGAGATAGATCGTAACAAATGTTTCGAGGCAGTGGTTAAGGATCCTGCTGATCGCTCATTGATGAATATCACTTTTGTAATGACCTCTGATTATAAAGAGAAAGAGGCTGATTTCTTCGAATTGGCTACATCTAAGAATATTGTTGGTATTAAAGGACACCGTTCTATTGGAGGTTTCCGTGCTTCGACATACAACGCAATGCCTAAAGCTAGTATTCAGGTGTTGGTAGATGCAATGCTTGAGTTTGAAAAACAACAAGCATAATAGAGGTATCTATACCGCATCATAAATCAATAAAAGGGTCGTAAAGTTAACTTTACGACCCTTTTCAAACCTATTTTTTTTGTTTCAGATGGATGTTCTTCGACAGCCAACCATAAGGCTAGAATAACATTTTAATTTATCTCCAACAAAAGCATTACTACTTCTTAAGTATATTAGGAAAATAATTAATAAATTGTATTTTAAGAACAGATCCTTACCTCTGATGGATTGTTCTATAACATCAAAAAACATAACGAAACGGGGAATTATTTTTATCGCAGTAATGATAGATATCATAATCTAAATATAGAAATAACTCTACCTTTTCACTATAATTTTAAGCTATGACAGTGATGAAAAAGATTTTAGTTGCAACTGAAAAGCCATTCTCTACAGAAACTACAGACTATATATTGAATGCTGCAAAAGAGCTAAATGTTGAAGTGGCATTATTAGAAAAGTATGATTCAAGAGATGATCTATATGCTGCACTAAAAGATGTTGAAGGACTCATTGTAAGAAGCGATAAAATCGATAGAGAAGCTATCGATGCCGCTCAAAAACTAGAAGTAATAGTTCGTGGGGGTGCAGGGTATGACAATATAGACTGTGACTATGCCAAAGATAGAGGGATAGTGGTAATGAATACCCCTGGTCAGAATGCAAATGCTGTAGCAGAACTTACTTTTGGTCTTTTGTTAATGATGACAAGAAAAAAGTTTAGCGGAAAACAAGGGTTCGAAATTTCTGGCAAGAAACTAGGTATCCTAGGATATGGAAATATCGGTCGCCGCATTGCAAACTATGCTCTAGGATTTAATATGGAAGTAGAAGCCTGTGATATCTTTCTAAAGCCAGGTGAAACTGGAAACGATCAAGTTGCTTACTGTGCTACGCCTAAGGATCTATTTGCAAACTGCCAAGTAATATCCTTAAATATTCCTGCAACGGATGAGACAAGAAAAAGCATTGGCTACGATCAAATGATGTCAATGCCAAAGAACGCTGTAGTAATCAATACTGCAAGAAAAGAGGTTATTGATGAAGATGGGTTGGCACAAGCGCTAAGCGAAAGATCTGATCTAGCGTATGTTGCAGATATTGCTCCTTCTAATGCACAACAGTTAGTAGAAGAGTTTGGAGATCAAGTGTTCTTTACTGCAAAGAAATTGGGAGCACAAACAGAAGAAGCAAACTTTAATGCGGGTAAAGCTGCACTAAACCAGTCTGCGAAATATCTAAATGAGAAAATTGCAGATTATCAAGTAAACAAGTAATGTAGGTTGGTAAGTCCCCCAATAGCTAATCTTACCAGAATTAACCACATCAATACATTCGGTTTACTACTTTTGAAATAATGAAAAAAATGAGATATGAAAGAGAGTTTACCTCTCTTTCAATCCTTTTAGGAGTGTAATTTAATAGAAAACGAAAAGTATGGCTATTCTAAAAGCATTTAAAGGTTTACGACCACGTCTAGATTTGGCAACACAAGTTGCATCTCGCCCATATGATGTTCTAAATTCAGAAGAGGCAAGAAAAGAATCAGAAGGAAATCCATATTCTCTTCTACACATTATCAAACCTGAGATCGCATTTGAACAGGGGAAAGATGAACATGCACCAGAAGTGTATGACAAAGCAGTAGAGAGATTTAATGATTTCCAAAAAGAGGGATGGTTGGAGCAAGATAATGAAGACAAACTTTATATCTATGCCCAAACAATGAATGGCCGAACACAATATGGTATTGTCGGTTGTGCAGCTGTAGAAGACTATCTAAATGGGGTGATTAAGAAGCATGAACTAACTCGTGCAGACAAAGAAGAGGATCGCATGAAGCATGTGCGAAACACACAAGCCAATATGGAACCTGTGTTCTTTTCCTATCCAGCAGTAGAAAAAATTGATGCATATGTAGAAGAGTTTGTAAAGAGCCATGAACCTATCTATGATTTTGTTGCAGAGGATGGCTTTGGACACCATTTTTGGGTTATTAATAACCCAAAAGATATTAACTTCCTTACAGACGAATTCAATCAGATTCGCAACACCTATATCGCAGATGGACACCATAGAACAGCTGCTGCTGCATTGGTGGGAAAGGAAATGAGAGAGAATAACCCTAACCATACAGGAGATGAAGAGTATAATTTCTTCTTGGCAGTACACTTCCCTGACAATCAATTAAAAATTATTGATTACAACAGAGTAGTAAAAGATCTGAATGGGATGAATTCAGATCAATTCATCAACCTATTGAAGACTAAATTTGACTTTGTTGATGCTTCTGAAGAAGTACTATCTCCAGAAAGACTTCACCAATTTTGTATGTACATCGAAGGAAAATGGTATCGTTTTGATGCAAAACAAGAAATGTGTAATGATTCGGATCCTATCCAAGGGCTAGATGTAACCATTTTGTCTGAATATATCTTAGATCCTGTATTAGGAATTAAAGACCTAAGACGTGACAAGCGAATTGATTTTATTGGAGGAATACGTGGATTAGGAGAATTAAGTAGAAGAGTCGATTCAGGTGATATGAAAGTTGCATTCGCACTATACCCAGTTTCGATGCAGCAACTCATCAAAATTGCTGATACCGACAACATTATGCCACCAAAAACAACATGGTTTGAACCCAAACTACGTTCGGGCTTAGTAGTACATAAACTACAATAAATTGTAGTTAAAGATATTCCAAGCCAAGATATCATTACCACCATTTGTAATGTTATCTTGGCTTTTTTTGTTACTTTTGCCTTTGCAATATAATACCAATTATGAATTAAACTGATTTTTATCACTTTTTCTAATTAACTTTTTGGTTTACAAAGGCATATTGCCCCCTAAAAAGCAATAACACAGCACTATGATTAGTATATACTTTTCATCACAAAGTTGATTTATCTTTCAGTTCAACTCACAATGGGTAAAAAACATCACACTAGTATTTTATCATAATATAGGCAACTATATGGACTAGAGAAAAACGGTAAAGCCCATGAATAAAAAAATCTCAAGTATGACTTTTCTACTACTGCTTATGAGTGGAATGCGTCTAATAGCACAAGATACTTTATACTACAATCAGTGGTTTGAACGCGTACCCCAAGAGATGAGTGCGTATTATACTGTTATTGAAGTAGTAAACAAGAAAGCCAATATTACTGTTTATAACAATGATGGCGATCGAGTACATATGAAGGGATTCCTAAATGGTAAAAAAGCAGTTCCTTGGGATGGACGATTTGTTTGGTTCTACTACAATGGCAGAACTAAGCATGAAGGAATTTTCAAGAATGGAAAACCAGATAAAACCCACAATTACTATTGGAATAATGGACAGATGAAAGCAGAAGAGACATATAATCTCGGGGTATTGAGTGGGCAAGTTAAAGAGTACTATAGAGATGGAAGGATACGAGCAGAATCAAATATACTAAATGGAATACTAGATGGAGCAACCATTGTTTACTACAATAATGGAAGGACAAAGGCTAAGGGATTCTATAAAGGAGGTAAAAAAGATGGTAATTGGTCTTTCTTTGATACAACAGGAAAGCTGCTTAAAACGATTAAATATCAAACGGTGTATCCTATTCAAAAAGGAGAGCTAGAAATTGAGTTCCCATCCAACGATTGGAAGATGGTTCACCAAGAGGGTAGTGATAGTACCAAACGTCAAATACTTACTTTTGCTTCGAAACCTATTACACACAAAACCGTTGGTACTACAACACCAACCATCACAATCGTAAAAGAGGATGTGGATTGGATGCAAGACTTGGTTTACTACAGCACCAACATGCGTTTAAAACTGCCTTACCGTAGAGAACATGATTTATCATGGAGGAAAGGGGATTTCAATACACGTTTGACAATGGGCTATATAGGGAGACGATATCAAGATGGACCCTATACTACAAAAGGAGTTGTTATTACTAGAGTGAATAAAGGCAAGGCAATTACAGTTATTGAGGAAGTCAACGAGATACTATTTAAAAAATACGAAGAACACTTCATGGATGTTATACGTTCGGTTAGAGTACCAGAAACGGAAAAAAGTATTAACATTGCACCAATAAATCCGAGTAAGAGGAAAAATACGAAGCGAGGATTATTTAAAAGAAAGAAAAATGAATAATAAAATGCTTAAAAATATCGGTTCAAAATTCCTTTTAGGAATTGATCCAAAATCAGATATAGAAGAAAATTATGATGTTGTATTTCATAATCAATTCCCATTTTTCTCCACAAATGTATATCCGATCTCTATTCAAGAGCTGAGTGTAAAGGAAGTTCCAATGTCTACTTATATGGCCTACATCAATGGAGAGGGCGATTTAGAGATTTTCCGAATCGAACTAACCAATTGCGATAAGCACAAAGATCTAGGAGATTATATTGAAAATCTAAAGCAATTAGAAGCATGGTATGGAGATTACCTAATGGATTTAGATAAAAAGGAGCTAGGACAACCTGGTGTGGTCATCAAAGATTTTAGTCCAGAGCTTTCAGGGCTAAAAATCATCAAAGATGCAGAAGGTTATATGGTATTAGGTCACAAACTAGTTGTGTCATTCGAAAATGAAGATGATATGGATGCATTCCTAGAGCAAGAATTAGAAATCTCTGCAACATTACTAGACCAAGGAATCGTTAATACATTCGAGTAAAGAAAGGACCTTTACATTCGAGTTAAAGAAAACACAGACAATCCAGATTGTTGTTATAACTTTGAAATATAATGTCTAGTAGTTATATGATAATCATGGAGATTCTTTGCTCTGTTTTTCATCTTGGATGATACAAAAAGTCATCTCTACATATTTAATACTAGAGCAATGATGCTTTATTCTTCATCGAAATAAGGCATTATTGCTTCTTTTATTATTCTCCTCCCAATTGTTTTACAAAAATTCTATCTTTGAGGAAAGATAACAAAGCAATATATCATTATTAATTAACATCAATTTTTTCTAATAAAATGAGTAGAGTTTTAGTAATTGGTGCTGGAGGTGTTGGATCGGTAGTGATCCAAAAGATGGCACAACACCCCGATATTTTTTCAGATATTATGCTTGCAAGTAGAACAGAATCTAAATGTATAGCAATTGCATCAAAGATTAAAGGAGTTAACATCTCTACGGCTTCTGTTGATGCAGACAATGTTAAAGAAGTTGTTAAACTCATTAATGAGTTTAACCCAGAATTAGTTGTAAATGTAGCATTACCTTATCAGGATCTACCTATTATGGATGCCTGTCTAGAAACAAAAGTGTCATATATGGACACAGCCAACTATGAGCCAATAGACGAAGCAAAATATGAATATAGTTGGCAATGGGCGTATAAGAAAAGGTTTGAAGATGCAGGCATCACAGCGATTCTTGGATGTGGTTTTGATCCAGGAGTAACCAGTATTTTTACAGCATATGCAGCGAAGCATCATTTTGATGAAATTCATTATCTTGATATTGTTGATTGTAATGGAGGGGATCATGGTAAAGCTTTTGCAACAAACTTTAATCCTGAGATAAATATTAGAGAAATCACTCAAGAGGGGAAATATTGGGAAGATGGTAAGTGGGTAACAACACAGCCACACGAAATACATAAGCCTTTGAATTATCCTAATATTGGGGAAAAAGAATCATATCTAATCTATCATGAAGAGCTAGAGTCTTTGGTTAAGAACTATCCTACCATAAAGAGAGCTAGATTTTGGATGACATTCGGACAGGAGTACCTAACTCATCTACGTGTAATTCAAAATATAGGAATGGCAAATATTGAGCCGATCAACTATGAGGGGAAAGAAATTGTTCCGATCCAGTTTTTGAAAGCTGTACTACCCGATCCAGGAGAACTTGGAGAAAATTATAGTGGTGAGACATCAATTGGTTGTCGAATTCGAGGGATTAAAGATGGAAAAGATAAAACATACTATATCTACAATAACTGTAGCCACCAACAGGCATATAATGAAACAGGAATGCAAGGTGTTAGTTACACAACAGGAGTTCCATGTATGTTAGGAGCTATGATGTTCTTACAAGGCAAATGGAAAAAACCAGGAGTATATAATGTGGAAGAATTTGACCCAGATCCATTCCTAGCACTTTTAGGGAAGAATGGACTATCATGGATTGAAGAAACAAATATTGACATCGAATTTTAAGTCAATAGAAAAACTTTTTCACCGAAGTCACTACTCATTTGTAGTGACTTTTTTCTTCAATGATTTTTATTGCTAGCATACGATAATGCTGACACAAACGTACATTTCCTCTCCTCGATAGATCCATGAAAACCCTCATCCCTATCGCATTATTAGATATAAGAAAGCACTCAACCACTCTATTCTTTTCAATACTTTCTATAACACGACTGATCTCATCACAACTCAATGAAGAAAGAAGCAATATTCGAGATCTACGCTAATATCAAATGATAAACGCTTGCGTAATTTTTCATGTACATTAAAATAATTACAATCTCTTTCTTATATATCGTTTTATCTCAATCGGTAATTCCCTATATTTGGCAGATATAATATAAACTCACACAGATGGCTAAAACACATTTCGCCAAACATATTGGAGGAGCTTGCTTATCATTAATGATACTTGCGTCTACTTCATGTAAGGTTAAAAAAGAAGAGACCAAAAGTCCTATTCAAAAACCCAACATCTTAGTAATTTTTGCAGATGATCTAGGTTATGGAGACGTAAGTTGTAATAAAACGAATGGCTTCAAGACACCTCAAATAGATCAACTTGCGAATGAAGGTATTCGTTTTACTAGTGGATATGCAACATCTGCAACATGTACACCGGCACGCTACAGTATGCTTACGGGAGCATACCCATGGAAAAATAAACGCGCGCAGATTCTGGCAGGAGACGCTCCATTACTTATTGACACGACTTGGACTACACTTCCTAAGATGCTACAGCAACAAGGGTATCATACAAGTGTAATTGGAAAGTGGCACCTAGGACTGGGTGATGGTTCTGTTAATTGGAACAAAGAAGTTACTCCTGGCCCAAGAGCAGTAGGTTTTAATGATGAATATATCATGGCTGCTACAAATGACCGTGTTCCATGTGTTTACATTAACAATGGTCTCGTAGATCATCTAGATCCTAACGATCCGATAGAAGTGAACTACAAAAAAAATTTCCCTGGACAACCAACAGGAAAAGCAAACCCAGAGTTGTTGAAGATGAAAACAACTCAAGGACATAACCAATCTATTGTTAACGGTATTTCTCGTATCGGATACATGAAAGGTGGTAAAAGTGCTTTATGGAAAGATGAAGATATGGCTGACCTGTTCTTAAATAAAGCTAAGCAATATATCACTAACCACAAGGATGAACCGTTCTTCCTTTATTACGCACTTCATGAACCTCATGTTCCTCGTATTCCACACCCTCGTTTCGTTGGGAAATCAGGTATGGGACCACGTGGTGATGCTATTCTTGAAGCAGACTGGTGTGTTGGTGAAATCATGAACCACCTTAAATCTCTTGGACTTGATGAAAATACTATTGTTATTTTCTCTAGTGATAATGGTCCTGTCACAGATGATGGATATGCGGACCAAGCAGATGAACTATTAGGAGACCATACTCCTCTTGGACCGCTTAGAGGCGGAAAATATAGTCTTCTAGACGGTGGTACTAGAGTTCCTTTCTTTATTAGATGGACTAACCATATCAAACCAGGGACATCTGATGCGCTGGTTACTCAAATGGACTTCTTGGCATCATTTGCACATATGCTAGACGTAAAAGACATCAATCTTCGAGACAGTAAAAATGTACTTGATGCTTTCCTAGGAAAAGATAATGTAGGTCGTAAAGAATTTGTTTTTGAAGCAATAGACCACAAAACAGGATTGCGCCAGGGAGATTACATTCTTATCCCACCATATAATGGTGGAAAATATATTGACTGGGGTGTTATGAACGAAACTGGAAACAGTAAAGAGTATCAACTTTATAATATCAAAGAAGATATAGGTCAAGCTAAAAATATTGCACCTGAGAAGCCTGAACTTCTTAAGAAAATGACCGCAAGATACGAAGAACTGACTAAGGGGTATAAATGGAAAACTAAATTTAAACCTGCTCTTTAAAGGTATAAGATACTCCATTCAAAATAAAAAAGCCATCCAAAATTGGATGGCTTTTTTTAGTTCACAAAATTATTTATATTTTAAGATCTTGGATGATGACGATTTACCGTATCTTTCAAGTAGTCTTGGTCCAAGTGGGTATAAATTTCTGTTGTTAAAATTGACTCATGTCCTAACATCTCCTGTACTGCTCTTAGATCTGCTCCACCTTCAATCAATTGTGATGCAAAAGAGTGACGGAATGTATGTGGACTAATATTTTTATTCAATTTCACTTTATCTGCTAATCCTTTAATGATAGTAAAGATCATAACACGACTTAACTGTCGCCCTCTACGATTTAAGAAAAGAATGTCTTCACTATCGGGACTAACATTTAGATTAACACGATATTTCTCCACATAGTCTTTAATGTCATTAATCGCTTTATTGCTGATAGGCACCATTCTTTCCTTCTCTGACTTCCCTTCAACAACAATATATTCTTCTTCAAAATGAAGATTCGATATCTTTAAATTCACCAATTCAGAAACACGTAAACCACAACTATACAATGCTTCAATAATCGCTTTGTTACGCACACCTTCTGGTTTATTTAAATCTATCGCATCAATAATCTGATCAATTTCATCTGGAGTAAGAATATCAGGTAATTTACGTCCAATTTTAGGGCTCTCCAATAATGTTGTAGGATCTGCTTCAATAACATTTTCCATTAACAAGAACTTGAAGAAAGATTTGGTTCCTGAAATCGTACGAGCCTGTGTTCTTGGGCTCACATTATTTCCATTCATCCACTCAACAAATTTGCGCAAATGTTCCAATTTCACCTCTTTGGGTGTAATACTTTGATATTCTGTAGTAAGAAAAGTAGTTAGCTTATTAATATCATTCATATAAGCACTAACTGAATTTTGTGAAAGTGATTTCTCAAGGCGAAGATACGTCTCGTACCCTTTTTTACACTGATCCCAATTCATAATCAAGCAATTAAGTTTCTAAGTAAATATTACGTTTCCAATTCTAAGCGTTTCTTTTACAATAATAATCAGTTAAGAATAAAACTCTTCTTATTATATTGTTAAATAAATATAAGAATAATAATTTATTTAATAAAGAAAATTACTAGATAATATTTTTTTTATCTTACTTTATATCTGTATAAGGAATAAAAAACGTTATTGTTCAATCGTATGAGAAAAATATTGATTATTAATGGTCCTAACCTTAATTTATTAGGTGTTAGAGAAAAAACGATCTACGGAGATCAGTCCTTCGAGACATATTATGAAACATTACAAGAAAAATTTCCAAATGTTGAATTTACATATTATCAATCCAATGTTGAAGGCGAGCTGATTAATACGATTCATCAACACGGTTTTAATGATAATGGTATTGTAATCAATGCAGGAGCTTACACCCACACTTCTGTTGCCATAAGAGATGCAATTTCTGGGGTAAATTGTCCTGTTATAGAAGTTCATATTTCCAACACCTTAACACGAGAGGTATTTCGTCATGAATCAATTATTGGGCCTGTATGCAAAGGAAGCATCATGGGATTTGGACTTGACTCTTATCGTTTAGGGGTAGAGGCAATATTAGGATTAAAATAAAAAGGATGAAGTTTGTATCCTTCAAGTGTTTTGTAATGGCATAACAACATACGAATTCTATATTATAATAAAAAAGCTACTTTCAATTAAAATGAAAGTAGCTTTTTTTATTATAATTACCCGCAATATTAATTGTGGTTATATTTATTGAACAGCTTGGTCAACATTTCAGCTTGATCACTATGCTCAAGCCCGATATTATACCAGCCATATCCTAGTAAACCTTGGTTTTTAACAAATTTAATTTTGGCTTCAATAGAACGTTCATCTTCAGCATACACCCTAATCCAGTCTTTGTCATCACGATAGTCAAAAGTATGACACTGCTCTTTCTCATGCCATTTCTTTTCTGCGTTATCATATACCTTGTGGAGCTTCATTGGCACATATCCCACTAACATAAGATGGCGATCATTCGTTTTATTGACAATCCACCTGTTTCCATAAAATGGAAAAATTGGAACTAATCTATCAGGAGAGATCCCTTTGGCCTTTAATTCATCTACTTTGATTTTAATAATATCCAATGGAGCTGAGAATTTGCGCGAGAAACCATACAACACCGCTGTTAAGAAATCGGTTCTTTTTGAGAGTTCTTCATAATCCCAAGCTCTATAATTTGTCGTAACATTTGCTGTAACTTGAAGAGGATAATCGGCCTCTTGTCCAAATGTTTGGTGAATCACATCAACAAATCGACATAAATGATCTTTATCATTTAAACCTGTTTCTTTAAACATTTGGAAATTCAAATTTACCCCATCAATATTATTCCTAATCAACATATCCTTAAGTTCCGCAGCAAAAGTTTTCATATGCTTTTCACTACTTAACAGACTCGAAAAATAGTCTAAACGATGCTGATTATCATTATCTATTTTTGCGGACAGTCGAATAAAGACCTTAACTCCTTTTCTATGCAACGAGTTTATTAGTTGCGCTTGATCCACGATAAAAGACCCCTTACTTGAAAGGAATATACTATTATCAGTTGCAATCTTAAAATCTGATAATATTACATGGCTAAATTCATTTGGATCAATTTGCGAATTACGATAACCTTTACTTTTATCCAATGTGAGAAAAGCTACATTTAACATTGGTTTATCCCAATCATAGTTTCTTAAAGGGACAGATTCAGCAAATACTAAAGGAATGTAACGAGGTTCATTAGAGTCTGCAAACTTCGCATCATAGATTGATCTCGCTTTTGTGAAAAAGAACCCAATTGGATTCATTTTAAGTTTTGTATCCACAGGAATACCTTGTCGTAAATAAACAGAAACAATCAGCTTTGCACTACCTTGATCGAATGATATAGGAGAACTAAATTCCACCTTTGCTTTCTTATCCCCAGGAGTAATATGTAAATGTGCAACAGGAATATCCGTTGCATCTAGTTCCACATCCTTAGATTGATAGATTGAGATTGATTTAATATAATTTGACGCACTCTTTTGTGAAATGTCAAAAACTACATTTTGTGGAATACTATTCCTATTCGACGGCTGCGCAACATCGATAAATCCCCATACGACATGTTCGTCATATGAGATACTAGGTCTACTTTCACGAATAAACTTCACTTCACCCTTCATTGATGAAGATTCTTTATTGAAGATATCCTCTCTAATGGAATAACGGTCTTTATCTTTACTCTTATTTAAAGACAGACTGTTGGTCGAACGTGAACATGCTCCTAATCCTACTAACAAAAGAAATAGGAAAGCATAAGACAGATAAATATTAAATCTTTTCATACAATATGTATATTACTCAATCTTTGAGGATACTACTGAAATACACCCAATTAGTAGTTATCACTCTTAATATAACCAGTTTATAGTAATCACTTTACAATACTAAGTTAATCATTACTATTCGAAATTAAAAATATTATATTAAATCATTGGCGTCTTATGCGAAGAACACCAATAACCAAGATACTAAACAACAACTCATTAACACAAACAATTGCTTTTTAAATTTCAAATAAAACCACAATTATTTAACAATAAATACAAATAAAGCTAGCATGATCTAACATACTAGCTTTATATGACCCATTCAGATATGAATGTATGTATTCTCTAAATTTAAAGACTACAACCTGTCAATTACTCAGCACTATTTTCCTCCTCTTCATCAAAAACAAGCAAGCCTGTATCTTGAAGAATGTTATACCATTGAAATACTTTTTTCATATCAGAGACATACACCTGATACTCATCGTAATTTGGTAGAATTTCCGAAAAATAAGCTTTAATTTCATTTGCAGAAGCCTTATGACTTATTGTTTTCCCACCATCTTCCTTTTCCGATATTTTACGGAATACATCTACTAATGGAATATCTCCTTCTGTAGTAAAAATTGAGATATCTGCTAGCGCACTTATTTTAGAGGTAGCATATGCAGGTAGACGTTTCCCATCTACAACAGACTCAACAATAATACTGTTTTTCGCTTCCGAAACTACTTTATATAAACCTGGACGACCGCCGATAGCTAAAATCTTCTTCATATATTAAAATTATTTCATTTGGCACGAATATAACAACATTTTCGATTCATTACATTCGAAATGTAAAAAAAGCATCAACAGTTTTTTGCAAATAGAGGGAAATATTATCTAAAGACTAAACTTATACTTTACTCCAAACCTAAGCCATAGACCAGGTTGCTCAATATTTCCAAAATCAACGTACCTCTTGTCTAATATATTCGCAACCTCACCAAAAATTTTTAATCCCTCTTTCTGGTACGTAAGCTTCAGGTTGGTTACTGTAAATGGAGAATACTCAGTCATAATAGGTTTTGAACTATTGGGTTTATATAGCTCATATGATCCATTTCTATCTTGGTATGTAATTTTCCAATCTGCTGTGATATTGCCAAAGATCTTATGTCTTAAGCCAAAATCTACTTTTGATTTCAGATAGTCTAAAGCATAAGAAGAGTCATATCCATTGATTTCTTTCTTATCTTGATCAAGAAAACTGAAATTTAAAGATATGCTTCTAATAAATAATTCTTTATAAAAACTATATTGAAAATTACCTTCTATTCCGCAAGTATTAATCTCAGGGATATTAGTGGTATGAAATTTATTATCTCCATCTTCAATTTGTTTGAGCCAATCGATCACATCTTCCGCTTTTCTATAAAAAACAGTAACCTCCGATTTTAGTCTAGCATTAGAATATTTCACTCCCGTTTCATATGACCAAGCTTTTTCTGGACGTAAATCTCTATTTCCAATATTATTAGGCCCATTATAAAAAACATCTGTAAAAGTAGGCATGCGAAGCGCACTATTGGCTGAGAACATCCACCTAAGTCTCTCGTTAAATTTGTATCCAATAGAAGCACCTGGAGCCCAAAATATTTTATCTAAATCACTATTATATAACGTCATTAATGACAAAGACAAATCAAAGGCATTCCAATGAATATCATCAGACAAGAATAGACTGTAGTTATTTCTATCGTAACTATGGGTATACTGTGCCTCCTCTGTACCAACGATGTCTTTGGGGGTGTCTCTTAGATCTCCCAATGTATTACTTTGAATACCCTCATAACGGTAGTTAAAACCCCAAGAAATTCGTCCTAGAGAAGACTCAAACCAACTATTTAAATTCGCACCCAACACATTTGTTGCATGATAATTATCAGAATTATACCAACTAGCTGCCTCACCCCTATCTCTAAACAGCACAAAATGATCTTTCCCATTTCGATAATAGATCGATGGTGCTAGATGAAGAAAACCCTTTGTCTTTAACTCTACAGACGCAAAAGTTGTTTTCACATGTTCAAACTGATCAGGGTATTTGGGTGTATAAAAAGAATTGGCACCAAAACTATTATCCACATATCCTATTTGGGATCTTAAATCGGCATTCTTTAATTGAAACTTATTGGAATAATATAAATTGGTTATATTGAAATCAGTGTTATCAATATAGCCATCACTCTGTCTGTGTGCCACAGAAATAAAATGTGTCTCATTATCTGATGCTAAAGTTGCAGAAGCTGCTCCATTTATAAAACCATACATCCCAGAAGAAAGTTGCACACTAAGACTAGTACTATCTTCGGCATCAGTAATTATGTTTATAGCTCCGGAAAAAGCATTAACTCCAAAATTAACACTTGATGCACCGTTTAAAACCTCAATTCGTTTTATTGCATCCATTGGGACTGGCAGATTAAATGTATTATGACCAGTTTGAGGATCGTTGATACACATACCATTGATTAAAACGGCAACCTGTTCTGAAGTACCTCCGCGAATACTCATATCTGCCTGGACTCCCATTCCTCCTCTTTGTCTAATATCTACACTCATTGCATATTCTAGCAGATCTTGAACACTTTGTACTGGAGCCAACTCAATCTCTTTTCGATCAATAATGGTAACGGACCGGTTTACATCCGATAATAGTACAGGCACCCTCTTTGCAGAAACCATTACCTCCTCAATATCTTCATGAATCAACTCCTCTGATTCACGATCCGACTTTACGATCTCCTGAGCTTCCACTTCTAAAGTTGGTGTTATTATGACATAACTACAAACTAAGGTTGCAATATGTACTACCCTCTTTAAGGTATTAAAAGCACTATAGGCTTTTCCATTCCATCTCTTAAAATGAATTAAGCTTGATGGATTTAAAATTGTTGATTTCATAAACTAACTCTTAGACATAATACATTAAGGTACAAGCCACAAAAATAGATTGTTATGAAACTATATATGTAAACTATTTGTTAATTAAATATTATCTGTATATTTACATTGAATTTAAAAACAGAAAAATAAGGAGGGCCAGTCATGAAATTTTTCATTCTATTTATCACACTCCTAGCCTCATATGTCAGCTTTGCAAATCGTGTTTACCTAAATAATGATTTTAAGAAAACAACTAAGGATAAAGCTACATATTATAGAGAAATTACAAGTTGCAAAAACAAATCCTACTATATTACAGATTACACAATAACAGGTATACTTATACGAGAGGGCAGATTTAAGGACAAACAGTCCAAAATTAAACATGGCTTGGTCAAAGAGTACTATTCATGGGGTAATATTGCTTACACCTCAAACTACACCAACAATATACTAGATGGTAAACGAACAAGCTATTATTCTACAGGGGAAAAAAAACGAGAAGAATTTTTTTCTGAAGGGGAACTCACCGAAGGTACATGTTATGACAAAACAGGAAAAGAGCTTACCTTTTTCCCATCTATTGAAATGCCAATATTTAACTATAATAACCAAAGTTTAGAGACATTTTTATCTAACAATCTCTTCTATCCATCAGAGGCTTATCAAAGAGGGAAAGAGGGAGAAGTTATTGTTTCTTTTAAAATAAAAACAACTGGCAAAGTTTCAAATATTAAAATCCTTAAATCATCAAATATTTTATTCAATAAAGCCGCTAAAAACCTCATCAAGAAGACAGACCTCAAATGGCATACGGGTCGTTATGAGAATATCCCATCTGATGTTACGATGACTCTCCCAATAGTTTTTTCTCTAAACTAGTAATCTACAAAAATTTGTACAACTTGAATATGGAGCCTAGGACTGTTAAATCAAATATAAACCAAAGTACAGCCTTTATTCAACTGTAAGCACTAGGGTTTATCAATAACTGCTCAAACGACATCGACAAATGGTTTTTATACTCTAATAATAATGAGATACGTAAGAGACTGTAAATACCAAATAGGCTTCTTATTCTGTATAATTTTCTTTAATCCACCCTCCAGCAAGAACCCTTCCATGATAGTAAAGTGTCGCTGTTTGCCCTGGTGCTTCAAGTATTTCAGCTTCATGCAGAATCACTTCCATTGTATTCTGGTCACAATTCTGCACATGTCCCAATACAAACTGTTTACGGTAACGAATTCGAACTTCTAGCTCCTCATAATTCATTATATCTGGATCACTAACTAGGTAATTTTCTAATATGATTCGTCTCACTTGAAGCTTTGACTTATCTCCTAGAATGATCTGCTGATTTTTTTCATTCCTCCCAATAACATAAAGAGCCTTGTTCAGATTAACTCCTAATCCACGCCTCTGTCCTAGAGTATAATAAGGAATTCCATCATGTGTCCCTAAAACAGCGCCATTTTCATCAACGAAACAACCTGTAGGAATCGTTATTTTACTGTCTTCATACGCTTTCCTAATAAAATGACGATAATCTTCTCCTTGCAAAAAACATACTCCCATCGAGTCTTTCTTTGTTGCAACTTTTTTGAATCCTCTTTGCAAGGCCATTTCTCGTATCTCTTCTTTGGTTAATTCCCCCAAAGGGAAGATGACTCGAGACAATATTTTTTGGTCTAATCCCCACAAGAAAAAAGATTGTTCTTTCTCTGGGTCATCTCCAGAGTCGATGTAGAACAAACCATTAACTTTAGTCACCTTAGTGTAATGCCCTGTAGCAATATAATCACATTCATACTTATCAGCAGCCTCAACTAAATACGGCCATTTTATCGTATTATTACACAAAACGCATGGATTGGGAGTGATCCCATCACGATATTGCTGAGAAAAGACATCGATAATACTTCTTTTAAAATGTCGTCGAATATCTATTGTATAATGTTCAATACCAAGCTTTGAGGCCAATACCTTCGCATCCTCAATGAAGCTAGGAGCATCGTCTTCTGTATCGTACATTCTAAATGTCACACCTTTCACTAAGTAACCTTGTTCTTGAAGAAGCATAGCACTCACACTACTATCCGTTCCTCCACTCATTGCTAACATTACACTTTTACTCATCCTATCTTCTATAACTTAATCTAAATTGCTGCAAATATAATCTTTCCAGGATCAAATTAAGGTGTAAAATAAACAATTATATCAGCTGTTTCCTTCAATAGATCAAACTGTTTAACTTTTACGGAATTTACTTTTAAACCCGTTCTTTTGACAATATCATCAATTAACTCTGGCTTTCTATTAGAAGCCAATAAAGATATTCGGTCATAAACCATCAACATGGATGCATCTTTTTTATGATACATCATTTGCTCCATCAAAGCCAAGATAATCCACACGATAACATTAGCGATCAGAACTTGATGAGTAAAAAAGAAATCAAAAGACAAGGCATTAATAATAGATATAGCAATACTAACAAATAGGTATGCCATCTCTTTGATAGGTATTGGGTCAGTACGAAAACGAAGAATTCCAAATATAGCAAATAAACCAACT
>JAONJW010000002.1 GCA_028377305.1 Prolixibacteraceae bacterium
GCTGTTAATTGTTTGAGAAGCTGTTAATTGTTTGAGAAGCGGTATGAGTAAGGCGGTAAGAAATTATTCAAGAGGGAGTGTAAACTAAACTCTGTCTGGGTTATTTTTAGTAGTGATCTTAAATATACTTTTTTGTAGATCCCTGTAAGGGCATCTTTCTGTTCATTGTATGGTTCTGTAGTTGTTGTGGTTTGGTTTGTTCATAGTATGGTTCTGTAGTTGTTGTGGTTTCTCTATAATATGGTTATGCTATTAATTTTGGATATTGGTTTGAGCGTTTGTATTAACGTATGCAATGATGATGGTCTGATGTGACAATGGAGTATCTCGCTTAGAGATCCGTTTTTTATAGTATAAACAGAAAGTTTAAATTGATCGCATTTTCATTACGTCTTTACAATGATTATCAAGATGATTGTCTGGTCCTTAGGGCTCAATTATAAACTTATTATTGAGGATATTGTGGGTGTTGACCTATTCTAATATAAAATAAATAGTTACTTTTAAACCATCTTCTCTATTTGTATAGTGGAGCAATGATTGATGATTAAACTATAAAACAAAAACTAATGAAATTTAAAGGCGTATTTTTAAGCATGCTTTCGATTGTATTGCTTGGGTCTTGTGGAATGGATAAAGAGACTTTTATTGAGTCTAATCTTGAGTTTGCAGACCAACAGTTCACCAATGCGATCAATGAAACGAAAGAAGATATAGACTTGATTCCTCGAACGATTAAAGAGGATGGTAGTTTGAAGAACGTAAAGAAATATAACTGGACGAGTGGATTTTTTGCGGGAGATCTATGGTATATGTATAAGCTAACAGGGGATCAAAAGTGGAAAACAGAAGCTATTAAGAGAACCGAAGTGTTGGATACCATCCAGTATTGGAGCGGCAACCACGATGTTGGTTTTATGATCGGAGATAGCTATGGTTTGGGATATCGTTTTGCGGGGATTAAGGCTTATGCTCCGGTGGTTGTACAAACGGCAGAATCGTTGATTAAGCGCTATAGTGATAATACCAAAGCGATCAAATCATGGAACTATAGAAAAGCATGGGATAAAAAAACGGAATGGTTCTATCCTGTGATCATCGACAATATGATGAACTTAGAGTTGTTGTATGAAGCGAGTATTATCAGCGGAGATGACAAATATTCGAAAATTGCTACCCAGCACGCCTTAACTACGATGAAGCATCACTACCGTAAAGATTACTCTTGTTATCATGTGGTGGATTATGATACTATTACGGGAGCAGTGAAGGATAAAGCGACATGTCAAGGTTTTGCAGATAACTCAGCATGGTCACGAGGACAAGCATGGGGACTTTACGGATATGTTTTGTGTTATAGATATACGAAAGACAAGCAGTTTCTTGATTTTGCAGAGAATATTGCCAAATATATTCTAGATCATCCTAATATGCCAGAAGATTTGGTTCCTTATTGGGATTATAATGTGTTTGACAAAGGGTATAAAGCAGAATGGAACTATGATCCAAACCATAAGCTAATTGGTTCAAAAGATGCTTCTGCTGCAGCGATTGCTTCGTCGGCTCTATTTGAGTTGGCAGACCAAACAGGAAATGCGACCTATAGAGAAAAAGCGGAGAAGATGTTAGTTTCGCTTTCTGAGAAGTATAAAGCAAGACCCAATAATAAATACTTTATTCTAGACCATAGTGTAGGTAGTTTCCCTCATAATGGTGAAATTGATGTACCACTATCGTATGCGGATTACTATTTTCTAGAAGCACTGCTTCGTTATAAGGAGTCTAAATAGTTTTAGATAATTTTTATTCCCCCGATGGGTAGATTCTCTACGACCGGGGGAATATTATTTTGATCCCTTTTTTACAGCTCATCAGTTATATTCTCAATCTTGAGAATTAATTTGTCGATATCAAGTCTTTCATATCGATTTCCATCGCCCTTCGATTCTCCCCTAGAAGATTCTCACTGTGAATCATTAATGCAATGGCAGCAATATGTTTGCATGCTATATCTTTGTCACAACAGTTACAACTATATCCCGTGATAAGGTTGTTATCATCCATTTGAAGCGTTGCTGTATAGGTCTCTTTTAATGCCTTTATCTTGGCAGTCCATCGATTATTACTGTCTCGTTCGTAGTTCTCCATGGCACCTCTTTCGTAGTAATGAAGCCCTCGGTCAATAGCGTAAGGTGTGATCTCCTCTAAAAAATCATCTATTGTCATAGCGTAAAAGTTATTAGGTTACTATACCCTTAATTTACTAATAATTATCTCATTTCTATACTGTTGATCGTTTTATCTTTGAGGGGTTGTGTATTTAAATTACACATTAATTTCTGAATATAGCCTATTGGCATATGCTTGTAGTGGTTTGTGTCAATGCCTTATTACAGGTGTATTTCTATTATCCAATACATGCTAAACGATTTTACGCACATGTCTAAATTCGTAATTACTTTTGATCGTATAGAAGACTGTCTATTGAAATATAAGAAAGAAATTATCTACACTGTTTTTCCCTCTTCGTCTACTTGTTCAATGAGAGAAAGGTTCAAAAAATCGTTTCGATTTTATTTGAGCGTTTTACTCCGGATTTTTCTCTGTTAGCTCTTTGGGTATTAGCTATCTTGGTATTCTTGTTTTTAGCCACTTTTTTATTGATGCTACGACGTTTAATGAAAAATAATTATCTGTTCTCTTCTACTCAGATATGTATTTTACTTAATGTGCTACTATATAAGTTGCTTTTATCATGGGAGTTGTATGACTCTGTAATTAATGGTATTGTGGAGATATCGTTAATCAATTATGGATTTCGTTATGGAATTGTTTTTGTTGTATTAGCAACTGTAATTTGGTCGAAGTATTTTAACAAGAATAAAGATGTTGGGGATGAGAAAAAAGGTGCTGGATTATTAGTTGACAAAGAGGTGGGAGGTTTTGATGATCTTTTTCCTTCAAGGCAGCAGTTGGTTCGTATTTTATGTGATAAAATTGTTGCGTTTGATTGTTCTCGTTCGATATCTATTGGAATAACCTCTCGATGGGGTAATGGGAGGAGTTCTTTAATCAATGGTCTAAAGGATTATATGAATAAAGATAACGAAATCATTTGGGTTGATTACAAACCCTGGTTTGCAAAGAATGTAGATGATGTAACCATACATTTTATTAACTCCTTGGCATCAGCTCTTAAACCATATCATGGAGGTTTGTCCTCCTCCTTGAAGAGATATAAACAACTACTCTTGAATATAGATAATGGTTCTCGTGGTAAGATCTGGAACTCGTTTGATATCTTTTTTGATGTGAATAGGGACTTAGAGTCCCAGTTTAAATTACTAGATACTTCAATATTAAAGATAGGGCGTAAGATTATTGTCGTAATGGATGATTTGGATCGTTTAACAGGAGACGAACTGATGGCCTGTCTAAAGATATTAAGGGTTACTGGTAGTTTTAGGAATGTAATTTTCTTGGTTGCATATGATCTAGAGTATGTTCAAAATCAAGTTGCTGTAAAGATGTCTTTTGATGAAGCTCAGTCAAAGCAATATTTAGAGAAGTTCTTTCAGTTGAATATACCTGTGCTTGAGATGTTAAAGAGTGAAAAGAGGGAATTATTATGGACTTTTTTTACCAATAAGTTAAAAGAGAATGGTCGTAAAGAGAACAAGACAGCATTTGAATTAGAATTGTATTTCACATTCGGTAATAAGTTGCTTAATCACTTAAGGAACTATTCTTTTGAACAAAAAAACAAGTCTGAATTGGAAGAAAATGATCCTAATAGTAGTTTATATTATACTGTTCATGAAATTGAACGAAATTTAGACTTAATTGAGTTTTTCGATACACCAAGAAAGATCATGCTATATGCAAATTGTTTGTCCGAAATAGTTTCGTCTCGTTTATGTGAGCCAAAGCAGTTGTTATTAATGAAAGTCTTTATGGATCGATATCCAAAACAAGCTATATGGATATCTGATGAAATCAAGAAAAGTGAAGATTTAAAATCATTACGTGACAGAACTGAAAGTGATGAATCAAAGTTAAATCTTATTAGTCCTGTATTTGATAAAAAAAAGGTTGCTAAAGCAATTTATGAGATAGGGGATTATGATATTACCTATATGAGGTTTATTGAAGCACTATTTTATGCTGATGGAAAGAAAGATATTCGATTTCACAAGAATTACTTATTGTATTATGATTTGGCAGAGCAATCATCATTTATGGAAGACAAATTGAATATTCTTTGTAAGGGAACATCTCTATTATAGAATAAATCATATCTTCTAATATGACCTATACATTTTTATTAAGACTCAAAGAATATCTAGTTTATAAAAAAGTCGCTATGAAATGAATCGTAGCGACTTTGGTTTTGCCAATATGGTCCAATATATTGGTGTTAAAATGCGATCTGGTCAATCAGTGTTTTGAATTCATTGTATAGGTTGGATCGTGCAAAATATTTCTTCTCTTTGTTGAGGAGAGCTTTTCGTTTTTTGAGGGTCTAGATACCTCCTAAAATGTCCTCTATTGTTTCGTTGAATTTGGCAGGTTTGTACGCCCATAGGAGTATCTCCAATTAGTATTAATTGTGGTGTCAACGGATTATTCACATCCTTACCAATCATGTATGTTGCAAATTTCTCAATGTATTCATTGAACAGACGCTCCAAATCTTCTTTTGCTTTAGGAGACTTTAATTTGTCTTTTCTGCCATATATACCAAGATTCGAGCCATCGTAACTAAATTTTGTCCACTGTAGGTGTAACGTTTGTTTTTTATTATACGAAGTTAGATCAAAATGAGGTTTTTCCACCTTAATCTTATCCTCGTTAAATTTTACAGTAATAGTGTAATCCATATTGAATACATGCCCCTTACTATCTCTTCGGATAGAATTATTGGATCTGCCATTGACTGTGATACGTTCATTTTCAACTTTACTTATGACATTCTTCGGTGATTTGTAGATTGAGTTGAAGTAAACTAGAGACTTTTGATAAAGAGCTTGTTTAGATTGACCTTTAAGAGTGAAAATAATATAGTCTTTATTTGTTTGTTTAGATACGAATCCTTTTGGTGTTAGTGTTAATTTATCTACCTCTTGTGACCAAGAAATTGTTGTAAAAAGAATAGATAATATAATTGTAATAATGTATTTCATCTCGATGTGTTGTAAGGTAAAAAATAGTTAGAATATTAATCCGACGTCGATAGTTCTATATTATTAAAAGCAGATAACTCTGATAATTTGATGTTCGTTTGATTAAAAATTATTCTAATACCGGTGTCGGGTTCATTAAAGATGTTTTTACAATCTCATGTGTTTTATGATAAAAATAAGTTAAATAATTTAAATATTGTTATTGTGTGGCACATTATGTAGATAAATATGTGTTTGATGATAGATTTACTATAGGTTTTCCTCTTGTGCCAAGACGTTGGCACAAATTAAGCTGTATTGGATATGGCACTGGTGGTTGCTCACGGATTTAAAAGAACCGCTAAAGCACAAAGTTTGTTTTGTTGTGGTGCAAGGATGGCACACAGATGAATACGAATTTTTATTTGTTTTACTGCAACGATGAACTGAAAGTGTTACATCTTATAGCCCCGTGCGAAGCGCTGGGTAAGGGTGAAACAATAGATAGGAGGGGTGTAAGTCCGATCCCTTCATCTAGCACCATCAACGTTGTTGAATGGGGTTTTGTACCAATGTTTTGGCATCCCCTGCGCTTTGGGTTTAGGATGGAGGTAATAAAAAAGTCGCTAGGAGATGATTCGTAGCGACTTTTTTTGCCAATATGGTCCAATATGTTGGTGTTAGAATGCGATCTGGTCAATCAATGTTTTGAAGTCATTGTATTGGTTGGATAGCGCAATAGATTTCTTCTCTTTGTTGAGGAAGGCTTTTAGTTTTTCAGGGATCTCGATGTCTCCTAGAATGTCTTCCATGGTTTCGTTGAATTTGGCAGGATGGGCTGTCTCTAGGAAGATACCTACTTGGTTTTCTTTTAGGGCTGTTTGTAGAGATGCAAACCCAGTGGCACCATGAGGATCACAGATATAGTTGTGATCTTTGGCTACACGCAAGATGATTTCACGTATCTCTTGGTCGCTATATCTTGCTCCTTCAAGGATTGCTGTGATTTTCTTATGGTTGTGTTGGTAAAGATCGAGGACACGAGCAAAGTTACTCGGTGCGCCTACATCCATCGCGTTAGCAATGGTCTCTACTGATCTTCTTGGCTTATATTCTCCTGTTTGGATATATTCGTATACCACGTCGTTTTCGTTGTTGGCAGCAATGAATCGGTGGATCGGTAGTCCCATCTGTTGTGCAATAATACCTGCGGTGATGTTACCTAGGTTACCACTAGGTACGGATACAACCACCTCTTTGGCTTTCTCTTCTGCGCTTAGTTGTGCCCATGCGTGGAAGTAGTAGAAAGCCTGTGGTAAGAAACGCGCGACGTTGATAGAGTTGGCAGAAGTTAGTTTATGGCGCGACTTTAGGTCTTGGTCCATAAATGCCTCTTTTACCAATGCTTGGCAGTCGTCGAAAGTTCCGTCGATCTCTAAGGCAGTGATATTTTGTCCTAAGGTAGTAAACTGCTTCTCTTGTAGGTTACTTACTTTTCCTTTAGGATAAAGGACAAATACTTTGATCCCATCCACTTCGTAGAATCCATTGGCTACGGCACTACCAGTATCTCCGGAGGTTGCAACCAATACGTTGACATTCTCTTTCTCTTCGTTTAGAAGGTATCTAAGGATCCGAGCCATGAAACGTCCACCGACATCTTTAAATGCTAATGTAGGGCCGTGGAAAAGTTCTAGAGAGTGAATATTGTCGGTTACTTTCACCAAAGGCGTGTCGAAACTAAGGGTGTCGTATACAATGTCTTTAAGAGCCTCTTCTGGAATATCTTCTCCGAAGAAGTTTTTGGCTACTTCGAAAGCCATCTCTTGAAAACTCATCGATGTGATGTTTTCAAAGAAAGAGGCTGGAAGGGCTTTGATCTTTTCGGGCATGAAAAGACCTTTATCGTCAGCTAGTCCTTGTATTACAGCTTGGCTAAGTGTTACTTTATTGTTTTTGTTCTCTGTGCTATAGAATATCATCTTTCCCTTGGTGTTATTGTTGGTTAAGCAATAGTTTCATAAACTCCATTTTCTCTACTTCTCCATAGGCTCCTTGCGCTGTATCTTTCTCTGTATAGTGTGCTACATTATCTGAAGGGTTTTGTGGATGGTATATGGCAAAAGGTACGGCATCTCTTGTATGGGTTTTTAATTCCCATGGTGTTGGATGGTCAGGAAGTAGTGCAACCGCAATGTCTTTTTGTTCTAAAGCATACTCTAGAATAGGTCCTACTACTTTCTCATCGATATCTTCGATAGCCTTAATCTTTATTTTAGCATCCCCTTCATGACCCGCTTCATCAGGGGCTTCTATATGCAGGTATACATAGTCGCATGTTTCCAATGCTTTAATGGCTGCATCACGTTTCCCTACATAGTTGGTATCCCAAAGGCCTGTGGCACCATCTACTTTGATCACTTCCATTCCTGCATATATTCCAATACCATGAATAAGGTCTACCGCAGAGATTACGGCACTCTTTTGGATGTTGTAAGCCTCTTTTAGTGTTGGCATCTGTGGCTTATATCCAGGCGACCATGGCCATATAGAAGTAGCGGTTGCTTTACCCTTTGCTTTTCTCTCTAGATTAATAGGGTGTGAAGCGAGTAGCTCTTGTGATCGTTTGATTAGATCAGTCACAAGAGCTGCTGTCTCTTTACTTGCAACGGCTTCCTTTAGGGTCTTAGGTAGATGATCTGTTTCGTTGGCACCGGGTACATCGTGAGGTGGAGTGCAGTGTATATGTTTGTCTCCCCCTTTGATCACCATAAGGTGGCGATAAGAAACTCCTTTGTGGAAAGCGACACGTTCGTCTGCTAGATGGTCGTTAAGAAAATCGATCAATACACCTGCTTCTTCGCTTCCGATATGCCCTGCAGAGTGGTTATGAATAATACCATTTTCTAGAGTGATCAAGTTACAACGGAATGCAAGATCATCGGGAGCTAATGTTACGCCGATACTTGCTGCTTCTAGTACCCCCCGCCCTTCGTATAAATTCTCTACATCGTACCCCATTACAGCCATGTTGGCGACTTCACTTCCTGGGTGTAGTGAAGGGGGTACTGTATGAAATAGACCTGCTTGCCCCAACTTCGTCAGACGATCCATGTTAGGAGTATGGGCCTTTTCAAGTGGGGTAAGGTTGTCAAGTTTCTGAGAAGGAAGATCTGCCATTCCATCTCCCAATATTACAATATGTTTCATTCTTGTTCTTGTTAAAATTTACGGAATACTTGTTTCAATTACATGATGGAATGATCTATGTACTCATCTATAGATAACCTCAATGTAGTTGGTGTTAACTGTTTTGTGGGGGAGTAATTCTGAAAAGGATACAACTATCTACCCCCTCTAGATATAAGGGGGTAAATACGATGTTATACCAATTGAATTATTAAATGAGTTCTATCCTTGCGTCCTATACAGCTCAGATACGTTATTTTTAAATGCACATTTTATAATTCAATGGATATAAGTATCACCTCTTAAATGTTTGCAATTTTAATGATGTCTGCAAAAACTCCAGCAGCTGTTACTGCCGCTCCTGCACCGTATCCTTTGATTAACATTGGGTATTCTTTGTATCTTTCGGTGGTCAGTAGCACAATATTATTGCTTCCTTCTAAATCGTAGAATGGATGAGATTTGTCTACTTCTACAAGTGAACATGATCCTTTTCCGTCTTCGAAGGTTCCAACAAATCGCCATTTCTTCTCTTCGGACTCTAAACGTAGACGTCGTTTCTCGAAATCTGCATCGACTTTTGGAAGTGCTTTCCAAAAAGCGTCTACTTCTCCATCGAAAAGTTCCGTAGGAATAAATGGTTCGATGGATACATCTTCATCTTCACAAAGGTATCCCGATTCGCGAGCAAGGATAATTACTTTGCGTTGTACATCTTTGCCACTTAGGTCGATACGAGGATCGGGCTCTGCAAAACCTTCTTCTTTTGCTAAACGAACGGTTTCGCTGAATGGTATATCCTTTGATATGGTATTGAAGATGTAGTTAAGTGTTCCTGAAAGAACAGCCTGAACTTTTAATATTTTGTCGCCTGATTTTCGTAAGTCATTTATCGTAGATATTAGAGGAAGACCCGCACCTACGTTTGTTTCAAATAATAGTTTGACACCATTGCGTAGTGCGATATTCTTAAGCATCTTGTAGTTCTCGTATGATGATGATGCGGCAATTTTATTGGCTGCAACCACAGAGACGTGATTCTCCAAGAAACGTTGGTAAAGAGTTGCTACACTTTCGTTGGCCGTACAATCTACAAATATTGAGTTATAGAGGTTTAAATCAGCCACCCTATCAGTGAAAGCATCTAATGAAGATTTTTCGCCATTGTCCTCTAATGCTTCCATATATCCATCAAACGGTATACCATTGGCATTAAAGTACATTTTTCTTGAGTTGGCAATTCCAGCCAAACGTATTTTAAGACGGTGTTCTTTCTTTAGTTTCTCTTGTTGTTGGTTCAGTTGGTTTAGTAGGTCACGCCCTACAGTTCCCATTCCAATCACAAATAGGTTTAGTTGTTTGTATTCAGAAAGGAAAAATGCTTCGTGCACTACGTTTAATGTTTTGCGAAGTTGAGGTGTTCTTACTACCCATGATATGTTTTGTTCTCCTGCCCCTTGTGCAATGGCCACGGTGTTGATACCACCTCGACCTAATGCTTCAAAGAGCTTTCCTGCTATGCCCGTAGATTGTTTCATTTGTTCCCCGACAATTGCAACAATAGACATGTTGTCTTCGAATAGTATTTTATGAATGCTTCCAGAGGCAATCTCCGGACGAAACTCATGGTGTATCGCCTCTTTGACCTCCTCTTTACGATGACAGTCAAAAGCGAAGCTAATGCTATTTTCAGAAGAAGCTTGAGAGATCATAATGACACTTGTATTTACCTTTGCCATCGCACTAAATAGGCGCATAGATACACCCGACACTCCTACCATTCCAAGACCTCTAATAGTACCTAAAGTGATATCAGATATGGATGAGATACCTTTTACCGGACGTGTATTGCTGGAGGTATCACCTCTGTCCACTATCGTTCCACACCCCTCTGTATTACAAATGTTTTTAATTTGGAGAGGAATGCCCATTTGATAGACTGGAAGGAGAGTCGGAGGGTAGACCACTTTTGCTCCGAAGTGAGATAGCTCCATGGCCTCAGTGTATGTCATAGCTGGAATGGCATAGGCTTTGTTGATAATTGTAGGGTCGGCTGACATGAAACCATCTTGATTTGTCCATATCTCCAATTCCCTTGCACCCAGAGCTGCTGCAAATATTGCTGCAGAGAAGTCAGCACCGCCACGTCCTAGGGTCGTTAGCGTTTCTTTGCGAGTAGAAGCAATGTATCCAGGAGCTACAGCTTTTCCTGAGAAATGAACAAATGCCTCTCTAATATGGCGATAGCTACTCTCGAAATCAACATTGGCTTTCCCGTAGTTGTTATCTGTTTTGATCAACTTCTCTGAGAATATTCTAGGCACATCAAGGTAAGACGAAAGAATCAGAGAAGAGAGTTGTTCTCCAAAGACCATCAGTCTGTCCAGTGTTTTTTGTGTGAGCTCTCCGATAAGAGATACCCCTTGAAGAATACTTTTTAGCTCTTCCATTTTATGCAGGATTTCTGTTTCAATCTCTGCATCTTTAATCTCTAATTCCTTTAAGAAGTTAAGATGAATCGTGGTAATCGTATTCAAAGGCTCAGAAAAGGTTCGTGGGGTGGTGACCGCACTTTGGCCCGCCTCAATAATTAGATCCGTGATGGTGTCGAAAGCGGAAACAACTATCAATGTATCTCCATGGTTGCTTTCGATAATACGTTTTACTTTCTTAATTTGCTCTATTGATTTAAGAGCAACTCCTCCAAATTTGATTACTTTCATCTTATATTTCAATTTTAAGAATATAAAAAAAGACTGAGAAGATTTCCCTCTCAGTCTTTCTTATGGTTATTTAAAACCACAGAATGCTTTGGGCAATCTACGCATCGGCCTCCGATTTGTTTTGAATGGTTTCAACAATCTTGGTTTCGATCTCTTCCGCCAATTCAACATTATCTTCGATTAATGTCTTCACGGATTCTCTACCTTGTCCTAGTTTGGTTTCGCCATAACTGAACCATGATCCGCTCTTCTTAATAATGCCATATTCAACACCAAGGTCGATAATCTCACCTGTTTTCGAGATTCCTTTACCGTACATGATGTCAAATTCTGCTTTACGGAATGGTGGTGCAACTTTATTTTTTACCACCTTCACTTTGGTATGGTTACCTAAAACCTCTTCGCCGTCTTTGATCTGTGTTCCTCTACGAATATCGATACGAACCGAAGCGTAGAATTTCAAAGCATTTCCCCCCGTGGTGGTTTCAGGATTCCCGAACATCACACCAATCTTTTCTCTAAGTTGGTTGATGAAAATACAACAGGTTTTCGTCTTATTGATCGTACCTGTTAGTTTACGTAATGCTTGAGACATCAAACGAGCTTGAAGTCCCATACGTGAATCACCCATATCTCCTTCGATTTCTGCCTTCGGAGTAAGGGCTGCTACTGAGTCAATTACAACAATGTCTATCGCACCACTACGAATAAGACTATCGGCGATCTCAAGGGCTTCTTCACCATTGTCTGGTTGAGAGATTAAAAGATTGTCAATATCCACTCCTAGGTTTTTTGCATAGTAAGGATCGAAAGCATGCTCGGCATCGATAATGGCAGCGATACCACCCGCTTTCTGAGCCTCTGCAATAGCGTGAATAGCCAAAGTTGTTTTACCTGACGATTCTGGTCCATAGATCTCAACAATACGACCTTTAGGAAGTCCACCAATACCTAGTGCAACATCTAAACCTAAAGAACCTGTAGAGATGGCAGGAATATTTTCTTCTGCTCTATCACCAAGTTTCATTACAGATCCTTTACCATGAGATTTTTCAATCTTATCCATGGTCATCTGTAGTGCTTTCAATTTTTCTTGTTTAATTTTATCTAACTCTTCGCTCATAATTGTAATACTGCGTCGTTTATTATTATTTTAAATCGTATACTATTTACTCCAATCCTAGTTCTAGTTGATCCGAAATCTGTTGACTGTGTGTTTTTGTTTTCACTTTCTCAAAGATATCGGTAATAATGCCGTTCTCATCGATCACAAAAGTCTTACGAATCACCCCCATATACTCTCTTCCATACAGTTTTTTTAGTCCCCATGCACCATATGCTTGAAGAATCTCTTTTTCTGTATCCGCAATAAGAGGAAATGGTAAACCATGTTTATCTACAAATTTCTTGTGACTAGTAGTTGAATCTGGACTTACGCCAATTACTTCATAACCATTGTCTTGCCAAAATTTGTAGTTGTCGCTAAGATTACACGCTTCGGCAGTACAGCCAGGTGTGTTATCTTTGGGATAAAAGTAAAGAATTACCTTCTTTCCACGAAGCGACTCAAGATTTATTATACGATTATTTTGATCTACTCCTTCAAAATTAGGAGCTACATCACCAACTGATATTGTTGCCATAGCCTATTTAATTAATATATAATACCGTAAAAAATCGCTTACCTCGAATTTACGAAAATAAAGCGAATTCACTATAGAATATAATATCAACTGTTTTTATTTAATAATGTTTAGCCTAATACAATTATTTGCCTGTTTTAATGGTGTTTGTCTTTTATGTTTACTGTAATTAAATCGACGGTTAAAGTATGAAATTATTACATATAAACAAATTTTATGTTGGTATTGATAGGCTTATTTTGCATAGATTTAAAAAATAGTAACATTTATGATGTTTGTCATGTAGGATGGTTTTTGTTATGATGAAGCATAAAATAGCATTGATGATTAGTTTCTGCTACAATGATGGGATGTACAATGAGAATGTTATAGTTCTATTATTATTTTTAGGGATGGTTTTGATTACGTGATATGAGCTTAAAGTTTCAATGTTTATCTGAGTAGAAACTGATTTGTGTGGACAACAAGGTCGGTGTGACAATTGAATTCGTTACCTCGTATCGTGCTACCGGATATTTATAACCATAGATGGTGTGGGTAACATGTTCATTTGTAGTGTGTCTGATATAGATGGATTAAACAAGTACGTATAGTTTTTTGTTATTGATGAAGATTGCTTATTTTCAGGGAGAGATTTTTTATAAATAAATATATGACGAACTATAGACAAAAGAAAGCTACAGGTAAGTTTGGAACCATGCCTGTGTTTTTTACTGCACTGTCTACGATTTTAGGAGCGATATTGTTTCTGAGATTTGGATGGGCCGTAGGACAATTGGGTTTTGTTGGAGTAATGGGAGTGATTATCCTTGGACATATGGTAACCATTCCAACTGCTATGTCTGTTGCAGAGATTGCCACCAATCAAAAGGTGCGAGGAGGAGGAGCTTATTATATTATCTCACGATCTTTTGGATTGAATATTGGAGCTGCTGTGGGAATTGCATTATATTTATCCCAAGCCATTAGTATTGCATTCTATGTTATTGCCTTAGGTCAGGCTTTTTTGCCTTTCTTATCATGGATATCATCGGAGTATGGAATAGTAATCTATGATATCAGAATGATCAATATTCCAGTGATGATTTTGTTGTCTTTATTGATGCTTACTAAAGGAGCTAATGTAGGAGTTAAAGCACTGTATGGAGTTGTTGTTATTTTGTTTGCTTCCTTGGCATGCTTTTTTCTGGGAAAAAGTGATATTGATCCCAGTGAAGTTAATTTGGTGGCACATGTAGCAAACAATAAGAGTTTCTTTTATGTGTTTACTATTGTCTTCCCAGCATTTACTGGATTGGCAGCAGGGCTAGGATTGTCAGGTGATTTAAAACAGCCAGAGAAAGCAATACCTAGAGGAACTATCTGGGCCACTGTTGTTGGGTTGGTTATATATATAGCCATAGCTATTAAATTCACTTATTCAGTTACACCTGATCAGATGGCAGGGAGTGAGCTTATCATGAGTGATATTGCTATTTGGGGACCTATTATTCCTATTGGTCTTGCTGCAGCATCGATGTCTTCCGCATTAGGATCTATAATGATTGCACCAAGAACCTTACAAGCAATTGGAGCGGATGGTATCTTTTCAAATGATAAGATAAATAGTTGGATTGCTAAAAGTAGACCAACAGATAAAGAGCCTATCAATGCGTCTTATTTTACTATAGCTATTGCAATGGTCTTTGTCGTGGTTGGAGATGTAAACTTTGTAGCAGAGATTATTTCGATGTTCTTTATGATTACTTATGGAACGATCTGTTTGATCTCTTTCTTAGAACATTTTGCTGCAGATCCAGCTTATCGTCCTACTTTTAGATCTCATTGGATTATTTCATTGATTGGAACTATTGCATCTTTTTGGGTAATGTTTAAAATGAATCTTCCTTATGCTGCCATGTCTCTTCTATTTATGGGGATCATATATTTTATGATTACGAGGAATAAAAATGAGAAGAGAGGTTTCAATAAGTTATTTAGAGGTGTTATTTTTCAAGTAAGCCGCGAGTTACAGGTGTTTGCACAACGTGCCGATAGAGGAAGTAGAGAAGAAGGATGGCGACCATTTGCGATCTGTATCTCCTCTGACACTTTCAAGCGTAGGGGGGCTTATGATTTTATGCGGTGGTTGTCGTACAAATATGGTTCGGGTACTTATATCCATTATATCAAGGGATTTTTGAATGAAAAGACGCGAGATGAATCACAGGATGTGTTGCAACGACTATTACGGTTGACCTCTGTGGTTAAGAGTCGTGTTTATCTTGATACCATTATTTCGCCCTCTTATACTAGTGCGATTGCCCAGGTGGTACAGCTATCTGGCATCTCAGGAAGAGGAAATAACCTGATTCTTTTTGAGTACTCAAGAAACTCCATCGATAATCTTCAAGATACGTTGTCTAATTATGAGTTGATGGTCTCATCAGGATTTGATATTTGTATTCTAAACTCTAGTTATAAGGGTTTTGGTAGCAAGAGAGAGATTCATATTTGGATCTCCCCAGAAGATTATCAGAATGCGAATTTAATGATCTTATTGGGTTATATCCTTTTAGGTCATAAGGATTGGCATAAAGGGTTTATAAAGATATTCTCTATTGCACCTGAAGGCAAGAAAGACCTAGAGAGGGAGTTGTTGGTGAAACAGATTAAAGAGGGACGTATTCCTATCCATCCATCTAATGTTGAGATTCTGAAAGGAAGAGGAGGCGTGACTCGTAAAGAGATGATAAGAGAGCGTTCAATGGATGCCGATTTGACGATCTTAGGATTCCTTTCTAAGGATCTTAAAAAAGGTGTGGAGAAGTTTGAAGGATATGAGGATATGGGAAATCTTCTTTTTGTTGGAGCACATCAGCAAAAAGCGATTACTACTCCTGAAAATGAAGTGTAACGGATATTACTTTACCATTTATGGAAATATCTTTTTTGAGAGGTGTTTTCCATAAATGGTAAACTTAGATAGAGTCCATATGTTGTAGGTGCATATTTAGCATAGCTATAAGTTACACCAAAAGAGAAGGATTCAAATAGTTTGTGCAGAGTATAGCCAGCTTCAATTCTTTGTGGAAGATCTTTATTAAATTGGGTTTTACAATAGATTGACTCATAGGCCGTCATTTGATGGAAGAATTCAAGTTGCGTGAGTAGAAGTCGTCTACTCTTAAATGCCAATTTTAAATCTAACCAAGACTCAGAAGTCCCCATCTCATAGTCATTACTTAAGAACCATTCGTCGGATAGGTCTTTAGTTGTGACATCAGAGCTGGTGCTTGTGTAATGATGAAATTGGGAAAAATGAAATGGATCAGTTCCTAGAAAAGTTCCTGTATTTAGAGTCCACTGTAGTCTGTGGGTATTTCCAAGTGTCGTTCCGTGATAGGTGAGGCCTAGTTTCTGAAACCACTTTTGTTGATCATTTTCTGTTCCTAAGGTATAGTTTGTTTGAATGAAGCTACTCCTCCTTTCATCTAGAAAAAATCGTACTTTGGTGGACTGTGTCCATAAGATCTTCTTTTCTAGTTGACTCGGACTAAGCAATGGGTTGATGGGATCGTTTGTCTCAAAGTTTTTTTCGGTCTTGGTGTTGAAGGTGAAATCAGTCACATTCTCTAGTGGTAATGCTCTTTCGAATTGTAGATCATATCCAATTTCCCATCTAGAATCCGTGTTTAAATTTCTCCAAGATAAAGTGATGTTTTGTGAGCGATAGTACTTTTTGTAATTGCGTTTGGCAAAAAGAATAGCAAAAAGGTCTAACATTTCTGATTCGCCTTTTCCGCCTTTAAAGTCTTTTGTCAAGTTCTGGAAGTTAAGAAACCAGTAGTTTATGTGATTTTTTGTGTAAGCTAAATGTAATCTACCTAGAATCTCTTTGGTGGTGAGATCGTATGCTATAGAGCCATGAACCTCAAAGAGTCCTTTGTCGTTTATGATCCATTTGGATGTTAAGGATTGCCAAATACTAAAGCCATCGACAAGGTTAAATGAAATTTCTCCTTTGTCGACAACACCATGATATGTGATAATTTGTGTGCTATCTTTTTTATACCATCTTTTAGGCGATAGAATCCCCGGTAATAGTTCTAACTCTTTCACCTCAATTTGACTCTTCTGAACAAATTCTTGGGCTTTTACATCAAGGATAAATGAAAATAGAGTGATGGTTAAAGTGATCCAATGGATATAGTGAGATAATTGGCATTGTGACTTCATAGAGGGTAAACCTAATAAAAAGATTACATTATCGAGATAAAAAGAGTGATCTGTTATGATTTTTTTCTTTGAAGATTAAAAATCAATCGTATAGAGGCTAGTTATGTATCGTTAGTTTTGTATTTTTAATGCTTAATTCTTAGAACTAATACTTAATACACAATATACACACACCTCATGAATAAATTATTATTATGGATTCCTTTCTGGTCTTGCTTACTTTTATGGTCATTAGTTGGCTGTAAAACAGCGAATAAAGAGGCAGATAAAACAAAGACTTATGTCATTTATATGGGTGGTCAGTCTAATATGGTTGGGCAAGGAAGGAAGAGCTATTTGGGTGATTCCATAAAGTTGTCACCTAATGTAAAGTTCTTAGACTACAGTCTTGATGCATCTTTAAAGAAGAGTGATTATAAATTTGGGCCAGAATATGGAATGTCACAAGTGTTGTCCAAAAGTTTCCCTAATAGTAAGTTTATTTTTATAAAATTCGCTATTGGCGGAGCATCATTATTAGATTGGGCTCCTGAATATTCAAAAGAGAAAGCAGAGGTTACAGGTCATCCTGAATTTGGTGATATGTATAGTCGGTTTATTGATAAGATAAAGAAAGATATCCCTAGTGAATCTTTTCCACTTGCATTTCTATGGATGCAAGGAGAGAGAGATGCGGTAGTTCCTGTTGCAGGGAAAGAGTATGAGGAGAATTTAGATCATTTGATTCGATCTTTCCGCCGAGACTTAAATGCAGTAAAACTCCCTTTTGTTATTGGGATTATCGATCCAAAACCTGAACGTTATGTGTTGAGAGAGCATGTCATACAAGCACAAAAAGATATTGCCAAAGACATGCCTAATGTGTTTGTTATTGAGACTTCAGATTTGCCTAAGATGAAAGATCAAGTTCATTATGACTCCAAAGGTCAGATGGATCTGGGTAGACGTTTTGGTCAACAAATAGAGAAGATATTAAAAAAGAAAGAGCATAAGATTATCAGTTTCTAAGTAGAGATTGTCCTTCAAAAGAAAAGGCAGAATATTTATTGATATTCTGCCTTTTATATGATAGAAGCAAAAGGATTAATCGCTCTTTGATTAGATAATCATTCCTGCACCTACAGTATTGTTTGTTGTTTCCTCAATGATAACAAAGCTACCTGTAATGCGGTTTTGTTTGTATGAGTCATAAAACAAAGGCTTAGATGTTTTCAACTTGATACGAGCGATGTCGTTCAGTCCAACACTATTTTCATCGGCCAATTCAAGTGTATTAATATCTACTTTGTTCACTACTTCTTGAATGATACCCAATACCTCAGATGATGTGTGTTTAATAATATATTTGCCTCTTACACGCATTGGCGTTTCACTCATCCAACAAATCATAGCCTCAATCTGTTGGCTAGATTTTGGACAGTTGTCAGCAGCACTAAGAAGTGATCCACGACTGATGTCAATCTCATCTTCCAACTGTATAGAAACCGATTGAGGAGCAATGGTGCGATCTAATTTCTCTTCGAAAAGATTAATACTTTGGATCTTTGATATTTGCTCTCCAGGATATACTTTTACTTCTTGTCCGACATGGAACTCTCCACTAGCAACTCGACCAGCAAAACCCCTATAGTCATGGAATTCATCGCTTTGAGGACGAATAACATATTGTACTGGGAAACGAGCATCTTTACGATTCATATCTTCACCCACTGGAAGTGTTTCAAGCAGTTGAAGTAGCGTTTTTCCTGTATACCAAGGACAACGTGTAGACGGATCAACAACATTGTCTCCATCTCTTGCACTCATTGGAATGAAATAGAAGTTTTCAATATCTAACTTCTCAGCTACAGCTTTGAAATCCGCCTTTATATTTTCATATGCTGTTTGGTCGAAGTCAACCAAATCCATTTTATTGATACAAACTACTACGTGAGGAATCTGTAGCAGAGATGCAATGTAAGCGTGACGACGAGTTTGTTCGATGACTCCATTACGAGCATCGATTAAGATCAGTGCCGCATTTGCTGTTGATGCACCTGTAACCATATTACGGGTGTATTGAACGTGACCCGGGGTATCTGCAATAATGAACTTTCGCTCAGGGGTTGCAAAATAGCGGTATGCCACATCAATAGTAATACCTTGCTCTCTTTCAGCACGAAGACCATCGGTTAGCAGTGCAAGGTTTACTTGCTCCTCTCCTTTGTTGGCACTTGCATTTTCGATCGCCTCCATTTGGTCTTCGAAAATAGCTTTACTATCATATAATAAACGACCAATAAGCGTACTTTTCCCATCATCCACACTACCTGCTGTGGTGAAGCGAAGTAGCTCCATGTCTAAATATCCGTTTTCTTTTCCTGACATCTTTGAAAAAAGATTTTAAAGGTTTAAAAATAATCGTCTGTAGTTGATATATAGAAACGATGACTTCTTTAGAAGTATCCCTGCTTCTTTCTATCCTCCATAGCAGCTTCCGAACGCTTATCATCTGCACGTCCACCACGTTCAGTTACTCTGGTTGATGCCACCTCTTGAATAATCTCTTCGAGAGTGTTTGCTTCAGATAGAGTAAGTCCAGTACAAGTGATATCTCCAATTGTTCTACAGCGAACTTGTTTTGTTTGGTACTTCTCACCTGTTTTTAGCGTTAAACATTCTGATTTTGCTAACCATGTGCCATCTCTTAAGAACACTTCTCTTTTGTGAGTGTAGTATAGTGACGGCATTTCTATATTTTCAAGAAGAATATATTGCCAAACATCCATTTCAGTCCAGTTACTGATAGGGAAAACACGGAAATGTTCTCCTACGTGCTTCTTACCATTAAAGATGTTCCAAAGTTCAGGACGTTGGTTTTTAGGATCCCACTGTCCAAAATCATCACGGTGAGAGAAGAAACGTTCTTTCGCACGAGCTTTTTCCTCATCACGTCTACCACCTCCCATAGCACAATCAAACTTTTCATTTTCGATTGCATCTAATAATGTAACAGTTTGTAATGCATTACGGCTGGCATTAGGGCCTTTCTCTTCAGCAACACGCCCTTGATCAATAGAGTCTTGTACGTACTTTACGATAAGTCTAGTTCCTGTTTCCTTGCATAGATCATCACGGTAATCTAATGCTTCTTGGAAATTATGTCCAGTATCGATATGCATCAGTGGAAAAGGTACTTTCCCTGGATAAAATGCTTTTCGTGCTAAGTGGAACATCACAATTGAGTCTTTTCCTCCTGAGAATAACATCACAGGACGCTCAAATTGTGCAGCTACTTCTCTTAAAACAAAAATAGATTCTGCTTCAAGTTCTCTTAAGTGATTAATTGTATTTTGGTCCATACAAATTACGTATATTTCATTTCTTTCGTAATAGAATAACTGACACTTATGGTCAATTAGCTCACAAAAATAGCTATTTGATTAAGGAATTGAAAACTTACACCATATTACTTTCTTTAGATTCATTGATTTAACTCTATATATTTATGACATCTGACAGTAAAAGGCTTATTGGAAAGTATGTATTTATCATACAAATAATTTGAGTAGCCCTATTATTAATGATATACAGGGTAACTGACTCTCAGGATTGCTAATCGGTTACTATTTAGGGGATGTAAATAGTTATTGATAGAATTAATAAGCATAGCAATTTTTCTGCGAGAAACATTTTAGTGGTGCATTGCAGCTTTTAAGTCGTTTTGGGAGTGTTTGTATGTGATTGACAATGATGTATCTGTAGGGGGTGTGTATTGTAACCGGATCTTAGAAAAGAAATATATAAGATAAATTTATTTACAGTTATCCTGTCTATTTTACTAAATGAGTAATTGGAGCAGTGCTAAAGTGATTAATACCGATGATAAACGAGTCTACTTATTGCTAAAATGATAATGTGGGGGGGTAAAAAAAGAAAGGGGTATTAATAGACAAACCTATCTTTGGGAGTATTAAAGATAAACCCAGACAAAGCATATGAGCTAGTAAATAAGATATACTATAGGGTCCTATTTAACAGGTCACCTGATCACTTTTCTACACAAATATTTTCTTTGGTAAGCTTCTATTCATGTGTCGCTATTATTGACAAGTTCAATTTAAAGTTGATGTTTGATGTGTTTGGGACATAATATTAGGCTTTCACTTGCCGAATAATTATACCTATCTAACTTAATATATTGACTTTGGTGGTGTGATTATAGTGCTAAATTTAACATGTGAGATGTGTAATGAGTTTATTTGTAGTAATATAGTGTTGTTAGTGAAATTGGTACTTACACTGTATATTTTTATACTTCTTATATGATATGAAAAGGTAGATTTGATTATCTATTTTATGAACATAATGGATAATCTTTTATTTAAGGCAAGTGATATCATTGTTATAGAATTATTTTTCAATCGATGTAATTAGATATTGTCCTGTTGTTTACATTTTATTGAATAGATAGTATTTATGTGTTGTCTTTTTGTTCAATCGATGTAATTTACTAAACTAAGAGCTCAAGTTTTGAGCAATATAAAACAATTACCCATGTATATATTATCCCGTTTAAAGAGGATTTCGAAAGAGTTGAGTGTCATAAGCAGTGTTTTACTCTGTTTGGCTTTTGCTATGCAAGCACAAGCTATAAGATTCCATAAGAAAAAAAACGATGTCTATTCAGCAAATATAGAGTCATTGTCGAAGCATGTAGCTGCACCAGAGTGGTTTGTTGATACTAAATTGGGGATATATTTTCATTGGGGCCCATACTGTGTTCCTGCTTATGGTAATGAGTGGTATCCAAGATATATGTATGTTGAGAATTCAAAAGTAAGGAAATTTCATGTTAAGCACTATGGTGAACTAGGGAAGTTTGACTATCATGATCTTATCCCACTGTTTAAAGCGGAAAAGTTTGATCCTGAGGAGTGGGCAGTTCTGTTTAAGAGCACGGGCGCAAAATTTGCTGGACTTGTTGCAGAACATCATGATGGTTTTGCCATGTGGGATAGTGAAGTGAACCCATGGAACTCAGCTGATTTAGGACCGAAGAGAGATATTATGGGAGATTTATTTAGGGCATTGAAGAAGAATGATATGAAAACGATCTCGACGTTCCACCATGCACGTAATGGACAACGTAATGCCAAAATTCCTAAGAATTGGAAAGTCGGTTATAATAGTCATTACCCGTATCATCCAGAGTTGATTACCTCCACCGTAGATCCAAAACTTCGTAAGTTGTATGGAAATTTTGATACTATTGAAGCATTCAACCAATATTGGTTAGATCAAGTTGAAGAAGTGGTAGATAAGTATGATCCTGACATAATTTGGTTCGACTCCTGGTTGGACAGAATCCCTGAAGCTTACAGACTCGAAATGGCTTCATATTTCTTTAACAGTGCGCGAAAGAATAAAAAAGAGGTGGTCACTTGTCATAAGCAGTATGATATGCCTTCTACTTTTAGTGTTTTAGATTATGAACAAGGGGGTAGACGTGAAACCTACCCTCTACCATGGATGACAGATATAACCATAAGTAAGCAGAGTTGGAGCTATGTCAATGGGCAAACGTATAAAGATGCTTCAATGGTGATACGTAATATGATTGATGTTTGGAGTAAAAATGGGATTGTCCTTTTAAATATATCCCCTAGAGCCGATGGTGTTATAGTGGAAGAACAGAGGTCCGTTTTAAACCAGATAGGAACATGGTTGAAGGTTAATGGAGAGGCCGTATATGAGACTAGACCATATTTAATATTTGGATATGGAAATGCTAAAGCTCCGGAAGGAAACCATGGAGGTCAATCTGCGGAGACAGAGTATTCTGCAGAGGATGTCCGTTTTACTTGGTCTAAAGACAAGAAAACCCTTTATGCTTTCTTCTTAGGTAAATGTGAACCAGGTAAAAAGGTAAAGATGCATCAATTGGGACTTCACCGTTATGCACCTCCTACTTCAGTAAAGAGAGTGACCTTATTGGGATCTAACGAGGAAGCAAAATGGGTGGAAAATACATCGACATGTTATCTAACTTTTCCTGAAGTGGAGATGAGTGATATTGCCTCTGTTTTTAAGTTTGAACTAGAATAACACCCTAATCTATCTTAGGATAATAATTATGAATAAGATAAAAAAGGGGCTATCCAAAGAAATATATTCACATAAATGATGAAAGAGAGGAGTCGGTTGACGTGGTGACAAAATGAATGGTCAACCGACTTATCCATAGCTCTTTCAACATAAAACAAACATTACAAAGTCAAACATATTTCTTTGGTAGCCCCTTCTAAGATTGAGCAGTTGTTTGAGAGATGTTGTTGAATTAGCATTAAGTTCTCTCGACTCTTAATGCTGTGTTTTTAAGAATGGTGTTATAAAAGTTTGTTAGATAAGATGAAGGATATCTTAGTGTTAACTCTTCTCTTTATGTACCGCAGCCATGCTACACACCTTTACACATTTGCCACACTCAACACATTTATCTTTGTTGATAACTGGGAGTCTATTTTCTGGGATATCGCATCGAACTTACAAGTCGACAGCATTGGACAACGGTGGTTTTGAGGACATTTTTGAGGATCAATTGTTAGTGCCATAATTACATTCTTATGAGAATACGAGTTTTAGGGAAGATAAAATTGAAAATAAAGATCTTTTTATCGCCCTATGGTTTACCTCATCCAAAAACAAAGTTTTATGGTGAGAGGCAAATTGGATTACTCTTTATAATTTGATTCGATAAGAATTACATTAATCTTGTCTAGATCTGTATTGTCGGTGTGATCAACATCAAGGCTTTGTGTTGCAATGTTTGCAAAGACACCATATACTCCATTGACTTGAAGAAGCTTGGTGTTAATATCAGACACACATGCCCCACAGCTCACATTTTTCACTTTAAAAGAAGTTCTCATTTCTTCTCTTTTTTAAAACTATTGACGATCAAACCTCCCATTAAAGTCCCATAAAGTGAACTGTTTATTGGGCTGTTTGTAATAGGACATGTTCCAGAATCACATCCGATCCATTTCCAATACATATACCCCACAATAGCTCCAATTACCATTCCAATAAGAGTGCTACGGTATTTTATAAATAATGATTTTATCATCATTTTGTTACTTTAAGAACTTTTTCTATTGCCTTTTCAAATGCGTCTTTGGGTAATGCACCCTTGGCAAGTTGAGGTTGCTCATTCAATGGGACGAAAAGAAGAGAAGGCAAACTTTGTATTCCAAATGTTGCAGCTAGTTCCCGTTCTTTCTGAGTGTCTACTTTGTAGATAACTATTTTATCTCCATACTCCTTTGCTAACTCTTCCAATACCGGAGCAGTCATTCGGCAAGGACCACACCAATCGGCGTAAAAATCGATAATCGCAGGTTTATCCCCTTTGTATTTCCACTCTTTGGGGTTTTTCTCGTAATCATATACCTTGTCTAAAAAGTCTTGTTTATTTAATTTGACCGTATGGTGTGTCTTAGCCGAAGCTTCGGACTTTTTGTTTTCGGTTTTTACTGCAGCATTACCGTTGCACGCCACTACGGTAAATAGAGCCACAGCAAAAAGAATGATATTGAACTTCTTCATATGTTTTGTAGCAATGTTTGTTCGTATTTACTTTAAGACTTCTTTGTCTTATCACTCTTATCTGGCACACTACAACTACCCGATTGAAATAGACAGTTCCTATTAGTTAGTGCTTGCCAAATTAGTAGGGCAGCAAATAGTAGCCACCCCCATTCTTTTGTATCTATAGAGTAATATATTGCATATGCTGCAAATGCTAGTCTAATGATGCTTGTTATGTTCCAATTTTTTCCGTAAATCATGGTTATACATTAATCAATTCTTTTTCGATAACTTCTTGCAATGCTTGTTTGTGCATTGCTCCAGCTTGTAATTTAGGCATTCCTTCTTTAGGAACAAATAGTAAAGAAGGGATACTTCTAATTCCAAATACTGAAGAAAGTTCTTGTTCACTCTCAGTGTTAACTTTATATATGTCGACTTGACCATCGTATTTTTCAGATAATTCTTCCAAGATAGGAGCAATCATTTTACATGGGGCACACCAATCTGCATAGAAATCGATCAATGCAGGACGATCACCTTCGAATTTCCACTCTTGACTATTTTCGTAATTAAAGACTTTCTCTTTAAAAAGTTCGTTTGTCATTTTTTTTGTTGCCATAATAATATATCCTTAAATGATTATATGATTACAAACTTAAGTTAATTGTTTTCTCTTGTCAGTGATAAATGTTACAGAGCTTTTTACTTCTTTTTTAGTTTGTAATTTATGTTACAAAGTAATTCTTTTTCCAAGAATTGGTCAGTGATAAATGTTACAATAATTTATCTTGATCAGGAGATCAGTATGTTATATTGCTTATAATGGCATAACTTCGTTTTGCTACAAACTCAGTTTCAATTATATTTTTGTTATGCACAATGGACATTATACGGTTGTAGATGTGTTATTGGTTGTGGTAAACCTAAAATCTGTACCCTTCATGAGAAATACTAAACAAAGAAAAGGTTTAAATCACTTCTCAATTAACACCATAACAAGAAGGACGAATTAAGCATATAAAAATAAATATTGTAATTGATCTCTAACTATCGATGTATTTATTGGATTAAAGACTTTATAGACAGTTTTTTATACCGTGATTTTGAGACCAATAAAGTTAAGAAGCAGTCGAGTACAGTAGGTATAGCATATTCTTTAATAGATATATTTCTTGAATTCAAGCAATAAATACAGTTTCTCTATCAAGTGTTTTTGCTTAAACAAATTCCAATAGTTTGTAGCCTATATATTTATCAGATATTAACAGTGAATTATCTGATGAATAGGTTTGCTCGTTGTGGCATATTAGGGCAGGGAGAAATGATGGGTTGCATTTTTAATGTTGGATATCAAATAGTACCTACAAATTTGCATAAAAATTGTCATTAATACTCTCTTAAGCTCTCGATTTTAGACATTCATAAACAATATGTGGATATTATCAAACACAGGAGTTGTTCAGTTCTTTTATATTTGTTTGCAAATAAAATAAACTGAAAACACACATGACACATTGTATCTACAGATCCTTCTTAGGACTAATCCTATTATTATGTTTGAGTAATGCTACTTTAGCAAAGAAGCAACAACCCAATGTTGTTTTGGTGGTTGTAGATGACCTTGGATGGACTGATCTAGGGTGTTACAACTCTCGTTTGTACGAAACACCCGCAATAGATAGACTAAGTAGTGAAGGTGTTCAATTTACCAACTCTTACTCCTCTCATCCGATGTGTATAGGCTCTCGATTTTCCATTATGACTGGAAAATATATGGCAAGAAATCGTAGAAGTAAGGAGTATGGGACAATGGATCTAAAGGAGTTCACTCTTGCTGAAGCGATGAAAGCAGAGGGGTATAAAACCTTCTTTACCGGCAAATGGCATTTAGGAAACGAGAAGGCATATCCACAACACCAAGGTTTTGATATCAATGTAGCTGGTCATGATAAAGGATCGCCAGGATCATACTTTTTCCCATATAAAAGACAAGGGAAGCCTGATTATGATACTCCAGATTTAGAAGATGGAAAAGAGGGCGAATATTTAACAGATCGTTTGACAACAGAAACGTTAGATTTCATCAAGAAAAATAGAAAGAAACCTTTTTTTGTAATGCTCTCTCATTATGCTGTTCATGTTCCTTTTGAGTCGAAAACGGATCTTAAAGAGAAATATGATCAAAAAATAGGATTACAGGATATAAAAGTAGGTTCAAGCCAAAAGGTTTGGGCAGCAGATGAAAAGTTATTCCAAGACAATGCAACCTATGCTGGTATGATTGAGAGTGTAGATCAGAGTATTGCCAGAATTGAAGCGCAATTAAAGAAACTGAGATTAGATGACAATACTATTGTTATCCTTACCTCAGATAATGGCGGGGATGCTTGTAAGATGGAACATCGTGGAAAAAGCACATCAAACCTTCCATTGAAAGCTGGAAAATGTTGGTTGTATGAAGGAGGTATTCGGATTCCTTTGATTGTAAAATGGCCTACAAAAATTAATCCTGCGAGATCATCTCATATGGTATGTAATGTAGACCTATATCCGACGATTCTAGATCTGGTACAAGGTAAACAATATCCAGAACAGCATCTTGATGGAACCAGTTTCTCTTCTACCTTAATAAATGGTGATGGTGAGCAGAGAGAACCGATTTTTTGGCACTTTAATGTAGGTGCAAAACTTCAGAAGATCATTGGAATGCCAAAAGCATCAGCTGTAAGAGATGGTAAATATAAATTAATTGAATGGTACGAAAGTGGAGAGTATGAGCTTTATGATATTGAGAATGATTTATACGAATCACATAATTTAAAGGCTGAGAAGCCTGAGTTGGCAGAACGAATGCTACAAGAGTTAAAAGAGTGGCGCAAGAATGTGGATGCACCGGAATAATCAATGATTTATTTTAACAGGGATGTCTATAACATCAAAATTTCAAGATAGTTACCGATGTGTCGTTCTGAATAGAGTTATTGTAGAGCCCTTTTGATGATTTCTAAAGTTATTTGAATATAATACCAATGTTCTTTTTAGATGGTAGATTTTGATTAAAATATGATGATAGTAGAAAATCTAAAAATGGATTTTTTACTATATTGCATCTATGAATTCCTACATAAGACTATTTGTAATTATAATCACGATATTTATCACTTTCATCCAATCTATATCTCCTACTATGGCAAATAGAAATGAAAGTCTAGATGAACATGTATTTCTTTGTGATAGTGTTAGATATCAAGCTTCAAATCAAATAGCAAAAGGGTATCGGGCATTTATCGTATCTTCGATCGAACAGCTAAGTCGTATTCTTGATAGCTCATATAATTTTCTGAACCAAAATAATCAACAGGTAATTGTTCTGATCTTTTCAGGTCGAATGCCTACGGCTAAAGAGATTGTTGAGAGTCATAAAATTTATGCGTATTTAGCAATACAGCCTTATGCTTTATTTCAACTAAATCGATCTATTCGAGAGAATAAACGTTTGGTTATCTTCTCTGAAGATGATTCGGAACTATTTTTTTCAAGGAAAGATAAGATCTGTTTTTTTGATGTAGAAGATAGTTTTCCAAATCATATTGAATCAAGCTTTACTGGGAATATATCGAATGATTTGGTGGTGTTTAATATTGGTGATTATCATGATAGTGACCATAAAATATCAGTGGATACCGTTCCAATATTATTTAATTCATATACGGGGAAACTTCCAAATTTCTTTTTAACCAAGTATCCAGAAGATATTGGATTGTTTAAAGAATATATTGGTAATAAAAAGTGGAATACAGCAGAGGTCGTGTTAGATGGGGTCCCATTAGATGGGGTTAGCTGGAAAGAGATGAAAGAGATGACTTCGTATGGTAAAATACATACTTTTAAACATCAGATATGCCCTCAAAAAGATGGCTTCCGATTCTCACCTGATGTTTTCCAATTTAATAGAATTAATTCATATGAGACTAAAATATTCCACGCTAGCTCCAAAGAATTATTAGATGGACTTATTCTATATCTAGATTTTAGAAAAAATGGCGATAACTTATTGGATAAAGAAAAAGTGCCTACTTACAGTAAGCTTCGGTATGTAAAAGATCATGAGAGGAATTGGTGCGCTGATTTTAATGGACAATCAGATTATATTGATTATGCTTCGGGGCTTGATATAAAGAATAATTTAACCTTATCTGTTTGGGTTAAACCAGATAATATCTATGGTGATCAGAGTATTCTGGGTAAAGGTGAAACTTTGTCTGTTAAATTTAGGGATGGCAAACTTCTATTTACTTCACCAGGAATAAAGGACCACTTTACAGATTCTATCGTAGTCAATAGTGATGAATGGCAGCATATCTCATATGTATTCTCCGCGAATAAAAAGTTGCGATTCTATATTAATGGAGTTCTTATTGGAGAGCAAAAAGCAGCACCAGTGACTCCAACCAATAATTCAGTACTTATCGGGACCAATATATGGGATGAGTATTATCATGGTAAAATGGACGATCTTGCTATATGGAATAGATCATTAAGTGATGATGAGATTCTTAGAATCTATCAAGAAGGTATCGTCTTAACAGCTTCAGAGGAGGAACACCGCTATTTATTAGGTGTTAGTATATTGATTATGTTTGGCTTAATGGTATTTGGTTTTATATATATAAAAGGGTCCAACTTCATAGATAACTTGCAAACAAAAGATCAAGGGATCAGGCATTTTAGGAAAAAAGAAACAAAAGTCCTTCCGACTCTTACACCTTTTATTCAACTACTTGGTGGGTTTAAGATGATCAATAGAGATGGCAATGATATTACGTCAAAGTTTTCCACAAGAAGGAAGCAGTTGTTTATCCTAATACTACTATCTAAATATAAAGAGGGGGGGATCTCTTCTCGTCATTTAACGGATAGTCTATGGCCAGGCTACTCTTCAGAAAAAGCAAAAAATAATAGAAGTACACAGATGAAGAGGTTACGTGAAATCTTAGATCTTAATACCGGAGTTTCTATCGATTTTAGAGATAAGACTTGGTGTGTAAATATCGATGATGATGTTTCTTTGGATTTAGAGCAATATTATCAACTTAAAAGTAAAATTATTGAAGAGCAATATCTTCATATTTCCGATGTAGAGTTGTTATTAGATATAGTAGAGAAGGGCTCTTTACTGCTAAATTTAAATGAGATATGGTTAGATGACTTTAAATCCCATTTTGAAGATAAATTAATAGATTTTCTGATTCCTCTGTTTGAAAATGTCGAATTCTGCGAAGACCACAATAGGATTATTCGATTGTCTAATATCTTATTTATTTACGATCCACTGAATGAAATTGCATTAGATCATAAGGTTAGATCTCTTGTCCATTTAGGAAAAAGCTCATTGGCAGGAGATTGTATCTCACACTTCTCTAAGATATATCAGCAATATTATAATCAGCCCTATAACAGCTCGGTTTCTGTTATTTTAGATCAACGAAAATCATAATAGAATAGAGTATGATAACTGCTGTTCCAAACTCTATTCTATTAACTTCATCCTCTCCAATCTATTTCTCACTCTTATTATTATTCTAATCAGTAAATCATTTCCTACAACCACTGTTTGTTGTTAATTCTACAAAGGATTAATTTCCTCTTAATAGGGGAAAGTGCTGACTTATATATGCATCTTATCATAAAACTAGTCGTTTTTATACACCTATGCTACAGATGTTATGTTTGATTATGTCTTATTGTTGTTTTAATATGGTTATTTGAATGAGAAAGTGTTAGTTGTAATTGGTTGGTAATCTTGTTTTTATTAAAAAAAAACGTTGTTACCCCTTTTGTTACCCTATTTTTTAACCTCCATAGTGATAATATTGGTTCTCGATTATACGACGAGTATTTATTTAATGAACTAAGTGAAAATGTTTCACAAACAGATCATCTTATGGAGAATAAAATGAAGAGTGATAGACGTAAATTCTTAAAGAATTCTTTGGCTGCATTAGCTGGGATAACAATTATACCAAGGCATGTTTTAGGTGGTAATGGATATATTGCACCAAGCGATCAGCTGACCAAAGCAATTATTGGAGTCGGAGGAATGGGGCGTAATCATATTCCATATGAAGGGACCAAGCTTATAGCTGTGTGTGATGTGGATCGAAAACATTTACAACAAATAATAGATCAAGAGGGTAAAGGTGTTGCTGCTTATACGGATTATAGAGAGTTACTACTCCGCCAAGATGTGGATGTAGTTCATATTGCAACACCTCCCCATTGGCATGGCCTAATGGCAGTGGAAGCTGCACGGGCAGGCAAAGATATATGGTGTGAAAAGCCCATGACCCGAACGATTGGTGAGGGCAAAAGAGTGGTTGAGGAGGTTGCTAAATATGGAAGTATGTTTCGTTTAAATACATGGTTCCGTTTTAAAGATACTTTTTATGGACTTGGAACCTCGGTAAAGCCACTAAAAAAAGTGATTGATAGCGGAGTGCTTGGATGGCCATTAAAGGTCACAGTCAGTGGGATTACCGGCTACAATTGGAAATTTTTCTGGAATGGTAAGACTAATCTACCAGAGATGCCGATTCCTGATCACCTAGATTATGATATGTGGATAGGCCCAGCTCCTGAGAAACCATATAATACCGCCCGAGTGCACTCGAACTTTAGAGGCTATTGGGATTATGATGGGGGAGGCTTGGGAGATATGGGACAACACTATCTTGATCCAGTTCAGTATCTTCTAGGTAAAGACGACACGAGTCCTATACGGATTGATGTCGATGCCCCCCAACAACACTACGATGCTGTAGGTTCATGGAGACGTATTGAGTATACTTATGCAGATGGGTGTAAGATTATTTTAGATGGAGAAAATAGAGATAAAGATGCGGCATATATTGAGGGTCCTCATGGTAAAATATTCAAGAATTTTAAGTCTGACATCCCCAACTTGGACAAGCTGATTGAAACACTTCCTGATCCTGAGCCTCAGGTTGGATTGTTTAGTGATTCGGTACGTACTCGACAGAAATTCGCTTTGAATGAGATGAATGGTCATCGCTCCTGTACTCTTGTAAATCTCGGAATTATTGCAGTAAGACTTGGTCGTGGTCTTGATTTTGACCCAGATAAACAAGTGTTCATTGATGATGAGGGTGCCAATAGGTTGATCAACCAGCCTATGAGAGCACCATGGACTTTTTAGTAGCAGAAAACCACACGTATTAATTAATAATTTATGAAACAAGTTGTATTATATCTCATCATAGCCATTTTATCACCTATCGTACTGAAAGCCCAAGGAGATAAAATATTGGATCGTCAAGTTAAGGAAATATTGGTTCAGATGCCTTGTGAAAATTTGGTGGAACTCAATAAATTGATGGAAAAAGCAATATCCTATGGGGCACCATTTATTATAAAACTGACAGAGAAGACTACCCCCTTAGGAGAGTGCAATAATATTTCCGTTCGTTATACGATTAATAGCTTGGCAAGATACACCAGTAGTCTTGAAGATGAAAGCATAAAGCTACTTCTCGAAGAAGGTTTATTGAAAGCCATTCAGAAGGAAGATAATCGAGAAGTAAAGACCTTCTTTATTAATCAACTCAATCTCATTGGAAGCAATCGTAGCGTTGAAGAGTTAGGAGCTATGCTTATTGATCCTCAATTTTGTGAGCCTGTAACCCAACTATTTTTATCTATTCAAACTGATAAAGCCAAAGAGATACTGGTAGATAATTTATCTAATGTAGATGGTAAAAGGTTGGTCACCATTGTGAAAGCCTTGGGAAACCTAAAGGTAGAAGAGGCAAATGGTAAGATACTTGCTTTGCCAGGCCAACAAAGCAAAGAGCTTCAAAAAGTCGTTCACGCATCATTGGCTTCTATTGGGGCTCCAGAATCGTATGATTACCTATTGAATGCCTGTATGAAGATAGGATTCAAATATGAGAGTAGCAATACCGTAGGTTCTTTTATAGCTTACACTGATGAACTTGGTCAAAATGGCTATCTAAAGCGTTGTAAAAAGTCTTGTGAGAGTTTACTTCGTTATAATAATGAACTAGAATTACTACATAATCGTGCGGCGACGATCCATATATACGCTAAATATTACCCAAATAAAGCAACGAAACTACTTCTAAAAGAGGTAGAGAGCATGGATAAAGTATTTCGTTCATCTATACTGGACGTTGCTAAGAATCTTGTAGACGATAGGAGTGTAAAGAGATGGGTTGCAAAAGGGAAAGCTTCTCCAGAAGCAGTTGAAGAAGATATTATATTAATGTTAGGAGAAGCAAAACAAAATGCTGCGGTACCATATTTAAATGAATGTCTTGGGGCGTCATCAAAAGATATTCGTGTTGCAGCAATACGCTCATTAGCTTCATTAGAAGGAAAAGATGCTGTGCCGAGCATTGTACAACATATCATCGAAGGAAAAGATATCGATCAATCAAAATCATGTCTGCTTTATTTAGTAGGGAGAGATAATCTAGAACTGATAAGTCAAGCACTACCAAAGACCTCAGGTAAATCTAAAGCGGCACTTATTGATGTGATTGCAGAGAAGGCAGGGAGTCTGTATTTTGATCAAGTATTTGCTCATACGAAGGATAATAACAAAGAAGTAAAGAAGGCAGCTATAGATGCATTGAAGAGTATTTCAAGAGCAGAAGATTTAAGGGCTCTTTTAGATCTCTTAGAGAGTGTAGATAATGCTTACATTACAACAGTCCAGCAAGCAGTGTACCATTCAATATTAGAACATCAAGATCGAGATAGTAGTGTTGATAGACTCATTGCTTCATTAGATAGCAGTAAAGATAAAGTACGTTTTATCAGTATCCTTCCTAAAATAGGGGGTGTTAAAGCACTGGATAAGGTGACGGAGATATATAATGGTTCGGAAGGGCGTTTGAAGGAGGTTGCATTGGACGCTTTATGTGAATGGAACAGTTCCGCAGCTTCGCAAATCTTGTATTCGATATGTAAACAGTCTTCTACGTTTCAACAAAAAGCCTTCAATGGTTTTGTATCACAAATAGTACACTCTAACCTACCTAATGATCAGAAGTTATTAGAGTTAAAGAAAATAATGGTGTTAGCAACTGATAATGAACAGAAGTTAAAGGTTATTTCGTCTTTAGCTCGGGTAAAGACTTATCAATCGATGATATTCGCATCAACTTTCTTAGAGAAGCAATTGTTGCAACAGGCAGCATGTCATTCGATCATGGCAATAGCCCTTCCTAGTGGTGGTAAGTCTAATGGATTTATTGGTTCGGATACTTATCAGATATTGGCAAAAGTAAAAGAATATATTTCTGGAGAAGATAGTGACTATTTAAAGATTAATATTCAAAGGTATATGGATAAGATGCCTAAGGATAAGGGTTTTATTTCTCTGTTTAATGGGAAAGATCTAACTTATTGGAAAGGGTTTGTTGCTCCTCCTATAAAGATGGATAAGATGAATGCAAATCTCTTATCAAAGAAACAAAAGGAGGCTGACATCAATATGCATAAGAACTGGAGTGTTAAAGATGGCACGATAGTATTCAGTGGCAAAGGAGATAATTTATGTTCGGCAAAAGAATATACTGATTTTGAAATGTTGATTGATTGGCGTATTACAAAAAATGGAGATAGTGGAATCTATTTAAGGGGTACTCCTCAAGTCCAGATATGGGACATTGCTCGAGTGAATGTAGGGGCACAAGTTGGTTCCGGTGGACTTTATAATAATAAAGAGAACCCTTCAAAGCCTCTATTGGTTGCAGACAATAGTATTGGTGAGTGGAACACTTTCCGAATAAAGATGCTGGGAGATAAGGTCACAGTCTTTTTAAACGGCTATTTGGTGGTTGACAATGTAACCATTGAAAATTTCTGGGATAGAAGTCGACCAATCTTTACCGCAGGTCCAATTGAACTTCAGGCACATGGCACAGATATTAAATTCCGAGATATTTATGTTCGAGAAATCTGTTCATCCAGTGAAAGATCTCATTAATTAAGGTTTCGCTATTGAAACAAAGAGGTCGGAAGTTGATAATCTGTTTAACACGTCCAAATATATGATCTAATCCAGAGCAAACCATTATCGTTAAATAATTTATAAAACAAAGATGAAAGATATAGTAGAACAAAATTATTCTTCATCTCAATATATCGTATTAATATTCTGTCGATTATTGATTGGATGGCACCTTTTATACGAAGGGGTGGTTAAACTGATGAACCCCAATTGGAGTGCAAAACTTTATCTTATGGATTCGTCAGGCCCTTTTAAGTCATTTTTCTTTTGGCTTGCACAGGATAAGATCATATTACCTGTAGTAGATCTTTTAAATCAGTGGGGGCTCGTTTTTATTGGTATTGGTCTTATGATTGGACTGTTTGCTCGTCTCTCTGCTATTTTAGGGGCAACGATTTTAGGGCTATACTATCTATCACACCCTGCAATTATTGGAGCTGATTATCTATTGCCAAATGAAGGAAGTTATTTACTTGTAAATAAGAATCTCATAGAGTTAGCCTCCCTATTAGTGATATATTTATTTCCAACCAGTTACAAGATAGGAATCGATCGTTTGATTTTTAAGAAACACGAATAGAAAAGATGGAAGATAAGAATATTGATACTAGGTCCAAAAGATTTAGTCGAAGAGAGGTCTTAAAAGGGCTGGCAACCGTTCCATTTCTCGGAGCCTTAGCCTATGGAGTATATAGAAAGAAGCAGTATTACAACGCACTTAACCATAGTTTACTAGAGGAATTAGATTTCGAAACTGAGGAGAGAAAAGATTTAGAATTAAAATCGGATAAGAAAATACGCATTGGTGTGATTGGATATGGTAGTCGTGCTAACTACCTACTAAGATCTTTAGGTTTTGCACATCCTGATTATGTTGAGAATATGATTCAAAAGGCTCAGAATGATGAAGGTTGGAGTAAAAGATTGCAAAACTTCATGGATCAAGACAATCTGGGGGTCGAAATTACTGGGGTATGCGATGTATATGATGTGCACGCTCAAAAAGCAATGGAAGCCTGTTGTAATATTTACCGTAGAGGTAGAAATGGACAGATGGGAAAAATTCCTAATAGATATCGGACTTACAAAGAACTACTGCGATCACCTGATATCGATGCCGTAATTATCGGTACTCCGGATCATTGGCATGCACCTATAGCGATAGAAGCCGCTAAAAACGGCAAACATGTCTACTGTGAAAAACCTCTATCATGGAGTGTCAAAGAGACTTATGATGCAAGAGAACAGGTGAAAAAGAATGAGATTGTTTTTCAATTAGGCCATCAAAATAGACAAACCGACAGTTATCACGTTGCTAAAAAAATTATAGAGAAAGGCGCTTTAGGAAAGATCTCCCTTATTGAAGTTTGTACCAATAGAAACTCTTCCAATGGCGCTTGGATATATGATATCGATCCTAAAGCGAACAGACATAATATCGATTGGAAACAGTTTATAGGCCAAGCTCCTTGGCATGAGTTTGATCTGAAGCGTTTCTTCAGGTGGAGGTGCTGGTGGGATTATAGTACCGGATTGAGTGGTGATCTTTTTACCCATGAGTTTGATGCAATGAATCAGATACTAGATCTAGGAATGCCGTCTTCTGTTATGGCATCTGGAGGTATCTATTATTACAAAGATGGACGGACTGTGCCAGATGTCCTAACCATGGCTTATGAATATGAGCATAAAGATTTAACCTTACTGTATAGTGCGACACAGGCTAATCAAAATAACAGAGGTCGTGTGATTATGGGACACGATGCTAGTATGTTGGTCGGTAGTACTTTGGAGATCAAAGCAGATAGAAACTCTACGAAATATAAGGACAAAATAAAAAGAGGAGAAATTGATCCTGATAAGCCGATATATAGTTATGTGCCTGGTAAGAATAAGGTCGATGCAGTAAGTTCTGCAACAGAGAAATACTTTGCAGGACGAGGGCTATTGTATACCTATCGAAATGGCAAACAAGTCGACACAACTTATTTGCATCTCAAGGAGTGGTTATATTGTATCAGGCTAAATGATGGAACCCAGCCCAGTTGTAATATTGATAGAGCCTTTGAAGAAGCAATGGCTTCACATATGGGGACGATATCCTATAAAGAAGGGCGTAAAGTCTATTGGGATTATGAGAATGAGAAGATTATATAATGCTTAGTATAATTATAAATATCAATCTATGCATAAGAAAATTAATGTAGGTGTTGTTGGCTTTGGTCTCTCAGGAAGGGCTTTTCATTCTCCTTTCATATATACTAATCCCAATTTCAATCTGTGTTGTATTGTCTCGTCTAAAGAGGATAGTAAAAAGATCTATCCAGAGGTGGAGGTGGTTAAAGAACTTGATCTTTTATTAGAAAAGGATCATATCGAGTTGGTGGTGATAAGCACTCCGAATCATCTTCATTTCGAACAAGCCCAAAAGGCACTAATGGCTGGAAAGCATGTAATTCTAGAGAAGCCATTGACGCCAACAGCTAACGAGGTCATTCAGCTCTCTCGAATAGCCAAAGAGAACCATAGATTACTAATCCCATACCACAATTTCCGTTGGAATGGAGATGCACAGACTGTGAAGAAGATTATTGAGGATGGTTTCATTGGTCAGGTTCATCATTATGAGGTACACTTTGATCGCTATCAGCCTCGATTGTCTAGAAACCCGTGGAGATATACAGACTCCACGGCAGGAGGAACGCTATATGATCTTGGTGTTCATTTAATCGATCATACACTAACGATATTTGGCAAACCTGAGGCACTCTTTTGTCGACTTTTTATTCAACGGGAAGGTAGTATCGTTGACGATAGTTTTGACCTACAGCTTATTTATAAGAATAAGAATGTCCGGTTAAAAGCTGGCGTCTTTGTTAGGGAGGTTGGAGCTCGGTTTACTGTACACGGTACCAAAGGCTCCTTTGTGAAGTGTGGCATAGATCCACAAGAAGCCATATTGCGTAATGGTGGAATGCCTATTGGAGAGAGATGGGGAATGCAACAGGAGGAAGAGTGGGGTGTTTTAAATACAGATATTAATGGATTACATGTTAGAGGGAAGGTCGAGACTATTCCCGGTGATTATCATGGATTCTATGATAATGTGTATGATACGATGGTAAACAACAAACCCCCTGAAGTAACTTTAGAGCAAGCTTATGATAACATGCTGATTATCGAGAAAGCAATAGAAAGCGACAAAAAAGGAATGCCAATTAAAATATAAATAACCAATAAAATGTATTACATATGAAAAAGGGCATATTAGTTTTAGTAACACTAATCTCGATTACTTCTTGTATGAAAAAAGAGAAAATGAATCACCTTTCTAAATCAGAGAAAGCGGAGGGATGGGAACTAATATTTGATGGAAAGACCACCAATGGTTGGAGGACCTTTGGTAAAGATAATATCTCAGGATGGAAAGTTATTGATGGGGTCCTATATAATTCAGGGACAGGAAGTGATCATGGTGGAGATATTGTAAGTGAGAAAGAGTACGACAATTTTGAATTATATATCGAATGGCGAATCGATTCCAAAAGCAATAGCGGTATCTTTTATCATGTGAACGATAAAGTAGAAGACGCGATCTATAAGACGGCTCCTGAATACCAATTATTAGATGATGTAGGGTGGCCTCAGAAATTAGATGCGTCACAATATACAGGTGCAAACTATGCGATGAATCCTCCAATAGGAGCTGCCGTTAAACCTATTGATGAATTTAATAGCACTCGAATTATTGTTGATGGACCTCACGTTGAACACTGGTTAAATGGGGTCAAAGTTGTTGAATATGAACTTTGGTCAGACCGTTGGAAAGAGAATGTGAAAAATAGTAAATGGGAAAAATATCCTAACTATGGGAAATTCAAAAAGGGGCATATTGGACTGCAAGATCATGGCGGTTTGACTCGTTTTAGAAATATTAAAATTCGTAGACTTTAATAAAACTATAAAAAAGTATTCGATTGGTTTGCCTCTACACTTCATCTAATGTAGGGGCTTTTTCTTTACCTATGATGCCTTTATGATTGATATTGAATTATTAAATTGTGTATTTTTTTATAATATTAGTATAAATTGTACATTTATTGTTTGAAACTGATCAACAATTCAATATTCAATCTAAATCCTATTATTACCATGTTATTTGTGAAGAAGCTTTTAGTCTTTATCTGTTTTATGATATGTTGTACCTCATTGTATGCCCAACAGTTTATAATTAGAGGTACGGTTGAATCAACAGGGGGAGAAGAAATTCATTATGCGAACCTCTATATCAAGGGATCTAACAGAGGGGTTAGTTCCAATAGTAATGGTGATTTTATAATCAAACTAGATAAAGGAGAATATGTTCTGACAATCTCTGCAATTGGTTATAAAACACAAGAACAGACTTTAGAGGTAAAAGAAAATATGACACTCGGCATAAAGCTAGAAGATCTTTCTTACCAGTTGTCGGAGGTAAAGGTTACTCCATCTAAATTCGATAGTGCCAAATATGTAATGAAGAAGGTCATAGCCAAAGCCCCACAGTATTCATTTAGTGTAAAACGTTATGAAGCTGAACTATTTGAGTCCACTGAAGTGGAAATTCATCATCTTCCCAAGCTTATGGCAAAGAAGTTACTTAAAGAAGCCAATATAAAAGATGGAGATATAGAGTTTACGGAGTCCTTGAGTCATATCACCTATACAGCACCCAATAGTTTGAAGCGAGAGATGAAAGCAATCAACTATATACTTCCTACAGAACTAGATAAAAGCGATCAATTTGATATCGTTTCTGATGATTTGTACCGAACAGATAATGTAATGTTAAAGGGTATTCTATCTCCATCGTTCTTTGATAAATATCGACTCCATTACAAGGGGAGTTATATGTTGGAGGACAAAAAGGTATATATCATTGAATTTCAGTCTAAATTACCCAAAGGTCCAAAAGGAGAAATAACCATCATAGACAAGAGTTGGAGTGTGCAACACTTCTCAATGAAATTAGATCAGGAAATAATTGATCATGAAATAGAGCTGAACTATTACCAACCGAAGGAGAGTATCAACCTACTATCTTCAGCTCGAGTATCGGGCACAATAAATATGTACGGTATACATTTTGATCTACATACCAATGTATCATACAACTATAGTTTGATCGAAGAGGTTAAACATAAAGAGGTTTTAGTCGATAACAAGTCCAAGAGCTCGGATAGTCTATCATACTCCCCTAAAGAGTTAATTAAGCTAGAAAAGTGGAGCAGAGAGATGCAGGCTATTCTGGAGAAAGAAAATTTATCTGTTCGAGACCTTTTTCGGATGAAGAAATTAACACAAAAGAGCGCGATAATCGAAAACAATTTAGATGCATCAGAGTTAAATCCTTCCATCTTCGGGAGGATGAACAGTTACGAAGTACTGCCATTTGATTCGGCAAGTGTAGTGAAAGATGAAACATTTTGGGAGAAGCACCGCATCACTCCCTTAACTCCACAACAAAATGAGCGTTTGGAACAACAAAAAAAGCTATATGGAACAAAAAATCGGCAAATAGACTCTAAAGCACCATTGAGTCTTAAAGTGTTAAAATCTATATTCTTATCTCAATCATATAACATTGACAGCACCAATAACAGTTCCTTTGGTAGTGTCGGACTCATCTATTCACTTGTGGATCCTTTTAATCCTATAGATGGAGCTAAGCTTGGGGGATTAATAGAATATGAGAATGAAGCCAAGGGGTTTGAAACAACTCTAGAAGTAGGATATGGGTTTTCATCGGAAAGATTGTCATGTAATTGGACAGGAGAACAAATTTACAGCAAAAAGCATAATGCCTCATGGGGTTGGAGTGTTGGAAGCCAATCGGAGGATTTTAAAAGGAATAAGTCTTTGCTTTCTTTTATCGATGCTTTTTCGTCCTTGTTTACAAAGAAAAACTATAAACGCTACTACTTATCAAATTATCTGAATCTCTGGCATAGTATGGATATTGCTAATGGGCTAAACCTAGAAGCTTCCATTGGCTATGAACAGAGAAAACAGCTATATAATAATACCAACTTCTCGTTTTATAAGAAGGATGTAATATATCATGAAAATGTGCCTGAAAATGAAGTTATAACCCCTTCCATGTTAGAGGATTCAAATAGTAGTTATTTTGATCTGCAATTGACATATCGATGGGCGAATAATCCAAAGTTACCACAAATATCCTTATCGTATCACAAGGCTCTCCCAATATCAGGTTTGAACACCCAAAGCAATAATGCCCATCTCTATGGTGATATTCACTATAAAATACGAACATTAAATGCAAACTACAAACTGCAAATATCAGGAGGTAAAATATGGAGTCCACTACACTTTTCTGAATTCAAACATTTTACAGGGAGTGAAGTTCCAGTCAATTTTTCAATGAAATCACTGTTTAACAGATCCACCATCCCTTCTTGGGAGTATTTTTCACTAAGAAAAGACTATTCCACTAGTGAATCTGATTGGTTCTTTAATACAACCTATATGGCAGTATACAACCGGTTGATTATAAAGCAACTTCCAATTTTGCGAGGACTTGGTATAAAGGAAATTATTACGGTGAACTATCTGAAAAATAGCTTTGATAGTAGTTATGTTGAGCTTGGCTATGGACTCAGTAATATTTTGGGCTTAGACATCGGGCGACTAATTTTTAATGTCGGTTATCAGAAACATAGAGAACCATTGTATGGCGTGAAAATATTGTTCTTATTATAAAAGCTTGCCGTTGTTCAGATGAACAGGATTACTCTTAATCAAGAGTAGTCCCTTGATGTTTTTGTATCTACCTCTATTATAGGCTTCAAAAGATGATGGTGTCAGAAAAAATGATTAATTTTAAATCATCGGAACGATTAAAATCAGATCCCATAGGTTGACATTTCTTTACCACAAAAGTTAGTGAAAGCCTAAGTGTCAAATGGTTTTGATCTTGATAGTGAACGCTAATTGCACCGTAGGACAAGGCTACTGAAAACGTTTTCCTTCGTCTATTATAACCAAATAGGAGAGTTCAAAGCCTTATCAAAACAGAAACACGTATAGTGTGGTTAAAGTCTTTATCAAACTCTTATAAGGGGATTGTAGGTATTTCCATACTATCTCCTCCGTACCTCCTCCTACATTTAAGCATGGAATAGGCATCCCTTTTCCATGGTTTACCCATCAATATTGGCTTATTGATGGACAAACCATGGAAAAAGCATGGACATACCATGGACAAAGTACGTATGAAACCCTTATCAAGGTATAAGGAGGTACCTAGGAAATAGCTTATAAACTTAGGTAAAATGGGAGTGTAAATTAACAGTATGAGCATTGTAAAATACCGTATCGATATGAGAGTGAGATGAAGTTCTCATTGTCCAGTAGTCTTTAATCGTAGGAACGTTTAGGACTTTGAAAGGCGAATACCCATAAACATTTATATCTCTTTTTATCTTTCCCTGCTCTTTTTATGGAATCCCATCAGTTAACCATATTTCTCAAGAGGGAGTTCAGTCGAGGTCTTCAATGATGAGGATCTATTAATATGAGTAGTTTTAATTACTATACCAAGTCATTTTCGTATTTGAATGGTTTATCACTACGTAAGATGAATCTAGGAGTGGGCATTTATAGTACACTCTGGTCTTTTGGGGATGTATTGATATATAATATCCGTGAATAATATTAAACATTCGTTTTGTTTAATGCTTAGATTATGGTTGTTTAAGTGTGATTATATCTCTTTTTATTCTGTATCGTTCCATTTTATGGTTGTCGTATTACTGTTTATATCTCTATCGGGTAGTGGGTATAGATGAGAAGATTGCTTCTATTAGTTTAGATATGACTAGAGAAAAAAACAATATGGGGTTAACGGGTTGTTATATAGTCTGTTCATTTGAATTGATATCATTGTGTTTTTTTTATTTAGTTTGTAAAACTCGGCACAAGAGGGTTTCATTTTAACAGGTCTTTTATCATGTTTAATGGTTCGGCGGTTCTGTATCATGGGTATACTTCTACACGTTTGGTGAGAAATATACGTTATTGAATGTTATTCAAATTGTACAATTTCATCGATAGTGGGATAATTCGATAGGAGAATGGGACTGCATCTAAGCTTGTTGGAAGAGTTACATCCTATAACTTTGGGACAACCAAGTCAATAGGATAAACTTTAATGATAACATGATGATAAAAAGAGCTATTACTACGATCCTGATGATGTGTCTCTATGCCAATATCGTTTTGGCAAAGAAGAGCCGTCCCAATGTAGTGTTAATACTTATTGATGATCTCGGCTGGTCAGACTTAGGTTGCTACAATTCGAGATTATATGAAACACCGGCAATAGATAAGCTTAGTTCTCAAGGGGTACGCTTTACTGATTCTTATGCTGCTCACCCAATGTGTATTGGTTCTCGCTTTTCCTTGCAAACTGGAAAGTTCAGTGCTGGGAATAGACGAACAAAAGAGTATGGAACGATGCATGTGAATGAATTAACCATTGGTGAAGCCATGAAGCAGGAGGGGTATACTACATTTTTTGCAGGGAAATGGCATCTAGGAACAGATCTTTCTACACCAGAATTACAAGGGTATGATGTCACTGCGGGATTGAATCACGAAGGGTATCCTGGAGGGTATTTCTTTCCTTATAAGAATCCAGAGAAGCCTAAGGCGGATGTGCAACCTTTTGGAAACGATAAAGATGGCGACTACTTGACGGATCGTCTGACAGATAAGACGGTAGAGTTTATCACTTCGCATAAAGACCAACCTTTCTTTGTTTTGTTATCTCATTATGCTGTGCATGCTCCATTACAGTCCAAAAAGGTCCTAGAAGAGAAGTATAAAAAGAAAATTCAGAAGCAAGGTCTAGAAGTGGGCAAAACGACCAAATTGTTTGATGCCGATCAGAAGATGAATCAAGATAATGCTTCATTTGCTGGCATGTTAGAGAGTGTGGATCAGAGTGTTGAAAGAATAGAGAAGGTGTTGAAAGATCTACATCTTGATGAGAATACGATTGTCATCTTTACCTCGGATAATGGGGGAGATGGATGTAAACTGAATAACCGAGCAAAGAGTACGTCTAATCTTCCACTGAAGGCTGGTAAATGTTGGTTATACGAAGGAGGTGTTCGTATTCCATTGATTGTAAAGTGGCCTAAAGTGATCAAACCAAATACGACCGATCGTGTGGTGTGTAATGTAGATCTTTATCCAACCATCTTAGATATGGTGAAAGGCAAAGAGCATAAAGAACAATATGTGGATGGCGAGAGTTTCTTTGCAACCTTACGTGGGAAAAACACAAAACGTAAGAAGCCAATATTCTGGCATTTTAGTAAAGAGAAGAGATTAAAAACCATCGTGGGAATGCCTAAAGCTACAGCGATACGTGATGGCAAATATAAACTCATTGACTGGTATGCCATTGGAGACTATGAGCTTTATAATTTAGAAGATGATATTAGTGAATCTCACGATTTAAAGCATAAAGAGCCAGAAGTAGCTGAACGTTTACTTAAAGAGACACGAGCTTGGCGAAAGAGAGTTAAAGCGGTGGAATAATAATCTTTTCGAATAGTGTTGTTCTATATGTCTAGAATGAAATTATTGTATATAACAAAAGTAAGCTTCCAATTGAGAGGCTTACTTTTGTTATATAGATAAGAAATAATTATAGTTTCAATATTTCTCCATCCGCAGGGGTTATGATCTCTAGCCCAGCTTCTGTAGCAACCTTTTGAAGGGATTCTCTTGTGACAGTACAGTGATCTAAAGATTCCATGTGCACAGCAATAACTTTCGCGTTAGGTGCTTTTTTAGCAATAGCGACGGTCTCTTCTTCATTCATTAGGATACGGTTTTCTCCCATAAATATTGCACCGCCTGAATTGGTGATGATAATGTCAGGTTTATACGTCTCTATGATACGATTGATACCATCATCTAGTAGACAATCTCCAACAATATATATGGTTGGATAATTTTCGGCTTTTAAGATATAACCAGAAACCATTCCTAAGTACTGCAAAATTTGATCTGGTCCATGTTTCCCATCGGTGCGGATAATGGTTATGTCATCATATCTTGCCTCTGTTTCAATAAAATCGATATTTGTAAAAGGAGCTGCCTTCAATGATTCACGATCTGCTTGTTGAGCAAATAATGTGATGTTTTTAGGAAGCATTTCCATAGCTTTCTGGTCAAGGTGATCAGGGTGAGCGTGGGTCAAAAGCACTGCATCCACACCATCAATTACCTCTTCAGCGTCAACAGGAAGGTTTATGGTAGGGTTTAAGTTCTTGTCTGGTTGCACAAATGACATAAAGCTATTTTTCTCTGAAAGCATTGGGTCTACCAATAGAGTTTTTCCAGCATAATTTAACTTTAGTGTTGCATTTCGAATTAATTGAATGTCTACTTTTTTCATCATAATATCTTCTTTTTCTGAACTACAGTTTGTAAATAAAAATATCGCACAGATTGCGATCCATAATTTTCGCATAGTTGAATAAATTTTATACTGCAAAAATCAGAAAAGAGGACCAATGTTTTCCTACCCCACTATGGGTTAAAACTACCATTTTGATAACCCACTCGATAATCAGAAGGTTTGAGTCCTGTTTGCATCTTGAAGAAACGGGAGAGGTGATTGGATTCAGAAAAGTTAAATTCAAGAGATAGCTCATCTATGCTTTTATTGGTATAGATGAGTTCCATCTTTATTTCATGAATCGTTCTAGCTTTAAGAAATTCCGAGGTCGTTTGATTAAACTGTTTCTTTACCGCCTTATTCAGAGTAATTCGACTGATATTCATTAATGTAGTATAGTCTTCAATGCGTTGTTTGTCACGTATATGTTCTTCCACCAATCTTCTAAATTGAAAAGCCATATTCTCATTCATATCAGAAATAGAAATATGATGCTTTTCGGAGTAAAGGCGATTTAATCTAGCTAAAATATAGTAAAGTATCGATCTTATAAGGTGTACGGAGTCTGGCTTTGGCGCGACTAACTCGGTCTTTATCTCTTTTAGCTGATCTGTAAAGAGTGTTTTTAGGTTGTCGGGCAATTGTAAATAGAGAGGTAACTTCGATTGGTAAAAATAGTGGAGACGATAGGTGAAATATAGATCAGAGAAGAAGTCATTTAGAAAGTCCTCTTGGAATACTAAGAACGTGGCATGAAATTCCTCAGGATCAAGGATCCACTTGTAGTTCTGATGTTGCGAAATAAATAGCACCTGATTCTTCTTCAAAGATATAGATTGATCATTCAGGATCAGATCTCCTTTTCCTTGGTTAATGAATACTATTTGGAAAAAGTCTGCTCTAAAGGGTTCATTGTGTATCTCTGCTCTGTTTGTGATATCTTTCTCAATTACATTTAAGAAGAAATCTACCCCACACAGTGTCTTGTTAAATTTAATATGCTTCATTATCGATGGTTGTTTTTCCAATACAATAATAACTTCTTTTATATAATATTTGCGAATATGCGATCGCTTTTGCCCTCAAAATATCGTGATGGATCAAACGATAACTCTTGGAAGTTGTATAACAAATTCTGTAATGGAGTTGTTCGTGTTGAGTGTCAGGTTTCCTCCCATTTTAATGACCAGCTGTTTGCTGAGGCTAAGTCCTATACCGGAACCATTTTCTTTGGTGGTGTAGAAGGGAGTGAAGATCTGTTTCTGTGTCTGCTGATCCATTAACTGTCCGTTGTTAGAGATTGAAATCCTTGTTCTATTGTGATATTGTTGGCAAGCTATTATGATCTTAGGATGGGGTTGTTGATTAAAATCGAACGCTTCTAAGGCATTCTTAAATATGTTGAGGATCACCTGATTTAATAGTTTGGAATCCCCCAATATTATTAGATCTTCAGGTATGTGTGACACGACATGCACTTTATCGGCACTTGGAAGCTCTCTATAAAGTAACAGCATCGTCTCGATTTGTTGTTTGACACAAAAGGTTGTCGGTTGAGGATCTGGCAGAATGGTAAATTGACGGTAGTTGTTGACAAACTGCATTAGCCCTTGGGCCTGTTCTTCAATAATGGTAAGTGCTTTTACGGCATTATCTATTTGAGATTGTGTGATCTCATAGGGTGTGGTGTTATGGTTGTTGGCTTTAAAATAACCAAGTATGATATTTGAAAGAGAGACCATAGGGGTCATGGCGTTCATTATCTCGTGTGATAGTGTTCTGGACAGTTTTATCCACGCTTCTGTCTCATTACGATTTAGCTCTAAAGTGATATCGTTTACTGCGACAATAGAGATTCTCTTTCCTTCAATAATCAGTTCTGAGGTATGGAATAGCAGTTGGCTATTGTCTCCTTCAAACAGATGTTTTTGTTGGTTGTTACTTCTATATTCTCCTTTTAAAAACGAAGGAATAGAGGTGTTGATTTTCTTTATCGATTGGATGTGATGCAGGTTCTCTATCCCAAGAAACTGTTTGGCTTTTGGATTGCAATCAATAATGCGATCATCTTCCCCAAAAGAGAATAGCCCTGTGTTTGATTTATCTATAATGGCGCTATAATATAGCTCTTTATGGAGTATCTCTTGTTTGTTGTTTTTGTATAGAAGGATAATGTCATTTAGTTTCTTCGCAATATCTCTAGATAGGCGACTGCCCCTTGTGGTATCGATCTTCATGGTTGAGTCTTTATTGATGATACCCAACAGGTAATAATCCATCTTCTGCAGCTCCTTATATACGCTTCTTAGGCTGACAAAGCCTATATAGCCACATAAGAGGGAAGAAAAGATCGTGAGCATCCAATGGTGTGTCATGATTCCATATAAACAGCTCATAGCGGTCAGAACCATTCCTATCATCAGGACGGTCATGTAAACAAAAAGGTTCTTGATTATCATAGGTTGTGTCTCTTTAGTTTGTTGTACAAGGTTTGTCTTGTAATCCCTAATTTGGACGCAACTTTAGAGAGATTGCCTTCAGCTGCTTGAAGGTGTTGAGAGATAAGTTCTCTTTCCATTTCATGAAGGTCTAAATCTAATAGTTCCAATGATGTAGAAGGAGCAGTATTGGTTAGACTGAGGGAGTCGATACAAGCACTATCAGTGAGGATGGTTGCTTTCTCCATACAATGTCTTAACTCTCGGATATTCCCAGGCCATGCATAGTCGAGCAACTCTTTTTGTACTTTTGTACTTAGATGTAGCGACGGTTTGTTGTATTTCTTTCCATACTGTTTTAAAAAGTGGTTGGCAAGGAGAATAATGTCGTGTCCACGTCTTCGTAGTGGGGGCAGTTCAATCTGAATGGTGTTGACACGATAAAATAGATCTTCACGAAACTGTCCCTTCTGAATCATCTCTGTGAGGTTCATATTGGTGGCACAGATAAGTCGTACATCAAAGCTCTCTGATCGATTACTACCTAGTTTGGTGATGGTTCTTGTTTGTAGTGCAGATAATAACTTCGATTGAAGATCCAATGTGATATTCCCCAATTCATCTAAAAACAGTGTGCCTTTATGTGCTGCCTGAAACTTCCCTATTCGTGCTTCATTGGCTCCAGTAAAAGCTCCTTTGGTGTGACCAAACAGTTCGCTCTCGAAAAGGGTGGTGGCAATAGCCCCCATATCCACCGTGACCAGTAGCTCCTCTTTTCTTGTCGACATTTGATGAATGTATTGTGCAAACACCTCTTTCCCTGTCCCATTCTCTCCCGCAATAAACACATTGGCATTTGTGGCAGCGACCTTCGAAGCAATAGCCATCACTTCTTTGATCGCTGGCGAATTGCCAATGATTTCGATACTCGGCGTTTGTAGTAGATCTTGTAGTTTATCCGTCTTGTTTTTTAGTCGCTGATTTTCTTGATGGCTATGGCTCATCTTCAGTGCCGCATGAATCGTAGAAATGATCTTTTGATTATTCCATGGTTTAAGAATAAAGTCGAAAGCTCCTTTTTTAACGGTTTTGACGGCCAAATCGATATCTCCAAATGCGGTAATCATAATCACACTTACGTGAGGGAAATTTTGTGTGATTTGGTTTAACCAGTAGATGCCTTCGTTGCCTGTATTGATCCCTGCATCAAAATTCATATCCAATAGAACGACATCAATCTGATGTGTCTGTATGTTTTGCATGATCAAATTCGGGTTCTTTAATGTCAGTACCTGATGAAACTCTCCACAAAGAAGTAGTTCAAGGGTCGTCAGAATACTTTGGTTGTCGTCAATAATAAGAATGTTTCCTTTTTTCATATCCGTTTTAATGCTTTGTATGCTAAAGTTATGAAACTGTATAATGAATAGACATAAGGTGTATAATTTTTTTACACATACAATGAGGTTGTTTTTTGTGTTGTGGTTGATAATTAGAAAGTTGTATGTTTTGGCACGCGGGTTGAATTAAAAAGGACAAACAACAAGCGTCATTATGAAAAAGATCGTTATTATATGTTTATGCATTTTGCCTTCTCTTTTAATGGGAAAGGATAAGTGGGATTTAAAGCAATGTATTGCTTACGGGTTAGAACACAATGCCAAAGTGCATGTGGCGGCATTAGATATCGAAAACAGAAAAAGTGATTTGACCATGAGTAGAGAGGCACTACTGCCAGATCTATATGGTTACACAGATGTTCGTTCTGATTATGGCCGTAGTATTGATGGGAAAACCAATCAATTTAGTAATACGCACAACTATAGCAGTCGTGGAAATATCTCAACGAGTGTCGTTCTTTTCGAAGGATGGAGTCGACACCATGAGATCGCTTACCATCGCTACAATGTATTACAGGGAAATGAGGAGAAAAGAGTGGCCGAAAGCCGTACGGTTTCATCCATTATCAAGTCATACTATCAAGTGCTCTTGGCTTCAGAAATGAAGATAATGGCACAGAAACAGAAGAATATAGGCTATAAACTACATCGTGATATGCAACAGTATGTAAAGGTTGGAAGAGAGTCCAAGGTGAAAGAGCAAAAGTTATATGCACAATATCTGTCGGATAAAAGTAAGTATGTCAAGGCCGCTTCTGATGAGCAGATGGCACGCCATCAACTGAGTCAAGTGTTGTCGTTAGATTCTCCTATTGAATTAGAACCCAACACTTCTCATCTCCTTCCTCTTTTTACCTTAGATAGCCTAGTTTCTCCATCCCTTAATTTAGCGGATTTAAGTAGCTGTTCTCATCAGATTGCCAAAGATGAGAAGTATCTAAAGATGGTTCGAGGCAAGCGTTTTCCGACCCTTACATTGGGAGTGTACTATGCTACCAACTATTACTACTCCAATAAGGAGGGGGTGGTGAATGATCCTTGGAGAGATCAATTAAACAACAACCAGAATCAGCAGATATACCTGAAACTATCGATACCTATTTATGATAGAGGTCGTCGCCGTCGAAATGTGAAAAAAGCACGTATTCAGCTATCAATGGATAAGGTGTTATATGACGAGAAAGAGCGAGTAGTTCGTCAAGTGATCGACGATACATGGGGGCTTTTGCATAGTGCAAAAGAGCGATATAACGTATCTAAAGCATTATATGATCACAGTATGTTAGAGTTGGAACGTGTACAGAAAGAATTAAAAGTAGGGTTGGTGAATCCGCAAGATGTGGCCCTTGTAAAACAGCAGTATTCCTCTAGTTGGTACGATATGTTACAAGCCAAATATGAAGTGGATATTCAGCGTCTACTTTTGAAATATTATCAAATAGGAGATTGGAGTTTTATTAAAAAATAGAGATCATGGACCGTACTATTGAAAAGAAATGGAGATTTAAAATGCGCTATGTGCTCGTAGTCCTTGTTGGTCTACTGTGTGCTATTACTATATATCGTCTCTTTTGGCAAGAACAGTTGAGGGTGTATAAAGAGAGAAAGGATCGATTGATGACTTCTCAAGTGAAACAAGGTTATTTCAATGATTATATCTCAATGAATGCCAAAGTTGTTCCCATTTCTACGATCCTCCTGGATGCTAGAATTGGAGGTCGAGTAGAGGCTAAATATGTGGAGGAGGGGACGATGGTAGAGAAAGGGGCGGTGATCCTGAAGATGAGTAACCCGGATCTACATCAAAGTATTTTGAATAGCGAAGCGCAGTTGGCCGAGAAAAGTAACTTTTTGCGTAATACAATGGTGACCATGGAGCAAGAGAAGTTGAATATCAAGAAAACGCTTCTTACTTTAGAGTTTGAAATTAAAAACAAACAACGCAAGTGGGAACAGAACCGATATCTATTTCAAGATAGTCTTATTCCTCGTGATCAATATCTTGAATCCAAAGAGGCTTATGAGTATGCGGTTCGAAGTTATGATCTCTATATGGAACGCCAACGTCAGGATTCGATATATCGAACCAACCAGCTACAACAGATGACTAAAAGTTTGGATAATATGAAAGAGAATCTGAAGTTGGTGCAACAACGTAAAGAAGCACTCGAAGTCAAAGCTCCTATTTATGGACAACTAACCACACTAGATGTGGAGGTAGGACAATCTGTTACGAAAGGTCGAACACTTGGACAAGTCGATATTCTCCGTGATTTTAAGTTGGAAACAGAGATCGACGAGCACTATATTGATAAAGTACAAGTCGGGCAGTTGGCCTCCCTGAAACGGGAAGATAAAACCTATACATTGAAGGTGCGAAAGGTCTACCCCGAGGTGAAAGAGGGGAAGTTTAAGACAGAGCTTGTGTTTACGCAGGAGCGACCACGGATGTTAAGAACAGGACAATCCTACTATATCGATCTTCGGTTGGGCGAGAATAAGAAATCCTTGCTCGTAGAGAGAGGGCCATTCTACTTAGATAGTGGAGGAAATTGGGTTTATGTGGTGTCGGAAGATGGAAAGTGTGCCATCAAGAGAGAGGTGAAGCTAGGGCGACAAAACCCTGAGTATTATGAAGTGGTCAAAGGGCTAAAGGCAGGCGAAAGGATTATCATATCGCCTTATCAAAAGTATGGTAATAGTGAACTATTAAAACTAATCAATTAAAAGATATTCTTATGATCAAAATGAATTCCATAGATAAAATATTTCGTACAGAAGAGATTGAAACGGTGGCACTAAATAGTATTGATTTCCACGTTGCCAAAGGAGAGTTTGTTGCCATTATGGGGCCTTCAGGTTGTGGTAAATCTACATTAATGAATATTCTAGGGCTATTGGATAATCCATGTGGAGGAAGCTACCAACTGAAGTCGCAGGAGGTTTCGAAACTAAAAGAACGAGAACGAACCAAACACCGTATTGGTAAAATCGGCTTTGTATTTCAGAATTTCAACTTAATAGATGATCTTACGGTGGAAGAGAATGTGGATTTGCCATTAGAATATCTCTCTATTTCTAGATCTGAACGCAAACGTTTGGTTGCGGAAGTATTAACGCGCATGAATATTGCACATCGTGCCAAACATTTTCCCAAACAATTGTCAGGAGGACAGCAGCAGCGAGTGGCTATTGCCAGGGCAGTTGTTTCTTCACCGGATCTTATTCTTGCCGATGAGCCTACAGGAAATCTCGATTCAAAGAATGGACAAGAGGTGATGTCTTTGTTAACGGAGTTACATAAAGAAGGTACCACTGTAGTGATGGTGACCCATAGTGACCGTGATGTGAGCTATGCGGATAGGGTTGTGCATATCTTGGATGGAAAGGTCGTGGTCGAAAAATTTAAAGAAGTCTAATATTCCACCCATAGATAATTCCTCCGTGATGAAAAGAAAGATAACACGTTTTATCGATGATTTCAAAAGAGACCTACTCTCTAATAGTATTAGTATTCTTGGGCTGACCATCGGTTTAACAACGGTGATATTGACCAGTTGTTGGGCCATATACGAAAATAGCTATGATCGCTTTAATGAAGATTACCATAAAATCTACTGTGTTAATATTCGAGTGCTTCATAAAGGAAAGGAGATGCAAGACCATACTTTAGGGTCTGCATACTATTTGGAAGCACCGAAGATGATGCCAGAGATTGAGAGTGCAGCAATGGTTTGCGAACGAAATGCAACCCTTGTCTCATATGGCAACAAAAAGGTTGTGCAAGATGGGATTGTGGCTGTGTCATCTAATTTCTTCTCTTTTTTTACCTATCCATTTCTTTATGGTGATCCTTGCTCTTGTTTAGAAAAGATAAACCAGGTGGTTATTGATCGTAATACTGCCATAAAAATCTTTGGCGTTTTAGATGTGATTGGAAAGCATATCGAATATCATGGTCATCGACTCCAAGTTTCTGGTGTGATAGAGAATATGCCACGAAATTCACATCTACGTGCCCATATGTTTTTTAATAGGAAGACACTTTATAAGTTTAATCCCAATTGGTTAGATTCGTGGTTGTATAACGATATGTTTGCTACCTACTTTAAGCTTAGCGACAAGGTGGATAAAGACAAGCTTGCAACAAAATTAGCGACCGAAGTGTATGCACATTGTGAGGGAGCTAAAGCCTTTAAGTTGGAGGTCTTTTTACAATCGTTGAGAGTACAACACCTTTATAATAATATGGATTCGAGTGTAGCCAAACAGATCTACACTCTAAGTTTATTGTCGCTGATCATTCTGATTATTGCCTGTGTAAACTTCTCCAATGTGTTTATCTCTATCTCCATATTAGATGGGAAGAAAGTGGCGTTATACAAGTTATATGGGGCTTCACGTGGGCATATCATGTACCTTTATTTCAAAAAAGTACTGGTCTATGTGGTCCTCTCTACAGCCATGGCACTGTGTGTGGCTTACCATTTAATCCCGCTTTTTAATGAACTATTCCATGTGGAGGTGGCGTTTCAATTCGGGAACTATCGGTTGTGGGGACTTTTAGTGATAGCCATTCTTTTTACGACCTCTGTTTCTGTACTTTATCCAGCTTTGTGGTTATCGAACTACTCGATTATAGATATTCTATCTGGACGTTTTCGTAAGGTGGGCAAAAGTGTGTTACAATACATATTTATGATTCTTCAGTTTGTGATCTCTATCGCTTTTATGATCTATGTGATGGGCATGGAGTGTCAATTAGATTTTATTGCGGGGCGTGATGTGGGATTGAATAAAGACAATGTAATCCACTTTAAAGTAGCCAATAAGCCTACTCGATGTTATGAATATTTTCTACAAACAGCCAAAAGCAATGATCATATCAAAGAGGTCTGCTTTGCTTCGACGATTCCAACTTCTTTTATCAGAGGAAATATGGCTTCTCCTATAACAGACAAGGAGAATCAATTTCTTGTAGAAGAGAAGCGGGTGTCAGAAAACTATATGGACTTTTTTGAAATAGAGGTGGTGGGACAACGTTTTACTGGTTCAACTCCAGATCGAAGTGTGATGGTCAATGCATCTTTAGCACAAAAGTTAAATCTCAAAGACCCATTGAAAAAACAGTTCTTCTTTGGGGGTAGCAAATATACGATACAAGGGGTTGTGGAGAGTGTACACTATAATTTTACCGATAGGATACAGTACCCTGTTTTATATTCCCCAGTGGACCCAAGTGAGATAAAAGAACATTTCTCTATCATGATTCGAGTGGATGAAGAGTCTAAAGAGAACCTTCAATTGGTGAACACAATTTGGCACCAATTAGAACCGAACTTAGATATTTATCCGAGTTATCTGTCGGATTCGTTTGGTCGGTTATACCAAAGTCAAAAAGATCAGAAAAGAATGTTTACTACCGCGATGGTATTCGCCTTTTTACTATCCATACTGGGGATGTTTGCGATGGCAAACCTTTCGGTAGTGATGCGACAACGAGAATTTGCTATCCGAAGAGTGAATGGAGCCACTTCGAAACAGATATTTCTATTGCAATGGTTCACTTTTATGAAACCTATTATCATCTCTTTTGTGATCGCATTACCTATAGCGTATTTCTTTATAGAACGCTTTTTAGAAGGTTTTGCACTAAAGGTTGATCTAGGTGTGGGAATATATATAATAACGGCTCTAATCGTCTTATTTGTAGCTTTTATGACTGTTTTATATCAAGGGATAAAAGCATCTAAAACAAATCCTATCGAAATATTGCGATATGAATAGAACCTATAAATTGAATGAAATAAGATTTTAAAGTGATGATAAATAAGATAAATCGTTTTATACAAGATTACAAAAAATCACTCTTGACCAATACCATCAACCTTTTAGGGATGGCCATCGGTTTGGCGGCGGTGATACTTATTGGTTGGTGGAGCCTTGTAGAGCTAAGCTTCGATCGTTTCCATAAGGATGTGGAGGAGACATATCGTGTGGTGGTACAGGGTGAATACAATGGCAAGAGGGATATAGATATTACCGTATCTCCCTGTTTTTCCACAGCGCTGCCTAAGATGATGCCCAATATTAAAGTATATACTTCTATTGCAAAGGATGGAGTAAAGTTGGTGCAGGCCGATGGAAAGTCATTCTACCAATCAGGAGTAGGAATGGCCTCTCGTAACTTCTTTACTTTTTTTGATTTTCCACTGCTTTATGGAGATAAAGCACAATGTCTGAATGCCCCTAATAAGATAGTCATCGATGAGGCTGTTGCTTTAAAGTTATACGGAACAAAAGAGGCGATAGGAAAAGTATTCGAATTTGAGGGGCACGCTTTTATTGTATCGGCCATCATGAAAGAGATGCCTGTAAACTCCACGATACGTCTGCATGTGGTAGGGGCTGTGGATTTCATCTTTAAAAAGTATCCGTGGGCTAGTACTACATGGTTTGGCTTCGATCGTTTCGCTACTTATTATAAATTTATGCCTCGTACGAATCGATCAGCGTTGGCCGAGAAGATGAAACAAAAGATCTATGAGGTGGATGAGGACGAAAAGAGACATAAAACGAGTATTGTTTTTCAACCATTAAAAGAGGTACATCTTTACGGGCCATCTGAAAGTTATAAACGACTCTATGTTCTTGTCAGTTTGGCATGGGTGATCTTGGTGGTCTCTTGTTTGAATTTCTCTAATCTATTTGTGTTTACTTCCTTCTCTCAACTGAAACGAATTGCCATTCGTCGCATCTATGGTGCCTCCTCCTTTTCTATCGTAAGATCGCTTTTGGGTAGATCATTTGTCTATGTCCTTGCTTCTTGTGGCGTGGGAATGTTTCTCTCCATAGCGATGATTGAGATGTTTAACGAAATGATGAACACATCTATCCTTTTCGACTTTGCCAATCCGATGCTATGGATCTTTTTGATCTCAGTAGTTTTCATTGTCAGTATGATAACCACGTGTTATCCTGCATGGGTGATCCTTAGAACTAATGAGATCGAGGGAATAAAAGGCCTTCATCAAAGCGTTGGGAGTAAAAAAGTACAGAAACTGTTTATTGTGATACAGTTTACCATCTCTATTGCGCTCCTATCTTTTGTGATGGTGGTAAACCAGCAGTTTGATTATTTGAATCAAAGAGAGTTGGGATTGAAGAAAGATAATGTAATGCTATTGAGTGCATTAGGGCAGATGCCAGAAAAGTATTCGTTATTCAGAGATTTTGTGGTTGGTCAGGAAGAAAGTTTAGACTGTTGCTATGCCTTTTCTTCTCCAGCAATATGGAAAGATGGAACAATGATTGCATCAGAAGCTACACCAAACGATAAAGTGCATGTGGAATACACCTATGTCTCTAGAAACTACTTTGATTTCTTTGGGATTAAAGTGCATGGAGAATGTTTCAATACTACCAAATCGCACAATGATCTAGTGGTGCTTAATAGAGCTGCAGCGGAGCAACTTCAACTTAAAGATCCAAAAGGTAAGAGGGTGAATATAAATGGAAAAATATATACTGTTGCAGGGGTCACCCTAGATGTGCATCGCGATCCGTTTAAACCCTTTGATTATCCTTTAGTATATCGTTTTCTTCCCCCTAAATACCTGTCAAACACTCACTATATCATGGTAAGAACCAAAGGGGAGACCGAAAATGAGGTAAAGAGGGTTGAGGCCCATTGGAATAGAATTAACCCAAATATTCCTTTCAAATATTCGTTCCTTTCTGATGTTTTTAAACTTAAATATAAGACGGAATACAATCAAAATAGAATGATGTCTTGGCTTGTGTTGATCGCCCTTGTCATCTCATTGATCGGCATGTTTGCTATGGCCAACTTTACGGTAGAAAATCGAATGAAGGAGTTTGCCATACGTAGAGTCAATGGTGCCACCATAACACAGATATTTACATTACAACTGTTTGATTTTATGGGACCGATTATATTATCTTATATTCTTTCTATACCACTATTTCTGTACTTTAGTGATCAATTCCTACCCCTATTTGCATTCAATGTATCTATTGGATTAAGCAACTATATTATACCATTGTTTGCAGTTTTGATCATATCGCTACTCGCTGTTTTAATTCAATGTATAAAAGCGTCACAGGTCAATCCTGTATTGATCTTAAGATATGAATAAAATAATATTACTTATTGGGCACAAAATGAATTATAAAGATGGAGCCATTAACCAAAGAGTGATCTCTTGGTTAATGGTTTTTGAATAATAATTTTGGTCGTTGCATAGCGGTTAAGTAGACTCTACTATGAGTATTGTTAGTGCGGTTTTATGACAATTCAAAGAGGATCTACAATGTCCTCCCCTATTGCTTCTTAGAGGGAAATGTTATTGATCATCTGGTTTATAATCTAAACTTTAAGTCTGTAGAGGGATATGAACCATCGTATCTGTATTTTGGGAAAATATAGATACGATGGGTAGAGTATTTCCCGATAAGGCTATTGGGACTTTTGTGATTTTTGTGATCACTGAAATAGAATACGATATCTCCACTAATCACAAACAAAGAGGTTTTTCGAACTGTTTATTTTAAGGGCGAAGGTAGAAGGATGAAATCTTTACATAAACTTTACGATAATGCATTTGTGTTTATGGTGTATTTTACCATGCAATCTCTTTTTTATCTCTAAAGAATTTCCCTGTAAGGGATCTATCTTCTATCTCCGCAGCCCAGATAATAGTTTCCGCACCCTTCTGGGGACTTCTTGTAGCGGTCATTCCTCCCATATCTGTGCGCACCCATCCTGGGCAAACGGCATTCACTAATATATTATATCTTTGACCATCTGCTGCGAGTTTAATTGTCAATGCATTCATGGCAGCTTTGGAAACACTATAGGCAGGGGTTCCACCTCCCATCAGATGCATTGATCCAGCACCACTAGAGACATTGACTATACGACCATATTTTTGTTGTTTCATGAGCGGGAATAGTGCTTTTGCCATGCGCCATGCGCCCATGAGATTGGTATTAATGGTCTCTTCTACCTTTGTTAGGTCAGCATCTGAAGCACTCTGCCAAGTGTCATAATTGATCCCTGCATTGTTGATAAGAATATCTAGTTGACCAAATGTCCTCTCTACATAGGTTCGAATATTTTCTACACTTTGAGGATTTGATACGTCTAATGGATGATAAAAGACCTCTCCATATTTTTGAAGTTTTGCTATGGCTTTTCTACCATCTTCTTCTTTTCGTGAAGTTAAAATCACCTTATAGTTTTTCTTCAGTAACTCTTTGACGGTAGCAAAACCGATACCACGGTTTGAACCTGTAACTAGTGCTATCTTCTCCATTGCTTAAGTGTTTAATTTAGAAACTGCCCTTCGAATATACGAAAGGCAGGACTATCATCTATCTTTATTATTTATGCAGCGTAAGTCTTACTTAAGCTCTTTTTTCATAAAATCGGCTACGCTGTTTACGGATTGCTTAACCGGCACTGGTTTATCGTAAAAATCAAATTGAGAAATGCCAGGAAGGTTTACCGAAATCACATTGTCTCCTGCAACTGCTTTAAAAGCTTTACTCCCTTGTGGCAATGCCATCGCTTCTGATTCAACAAATAATACTTTTCCAGGAATCTTATCCGCATATTGAATTGCGTCGAAAGTTAACCATGGTCTCCATGAAGCCACATTGAATTTATTGTCGAACTCATGGATTAAACCACGGTCTTCTTCTGTGTAGTATGGTGCTTGATACATCAAGGAGTTTTTATCTGTCGTGCTAGCAGCTACAACGGTTTGAAGTTCACCTGTTGTTTCAAACTCTTTTGCTGCTTTATCTCCAAGAGCAATTAGAGATTTTACGGACTCTTCTCCTCCATAGATTGGTGTTGCAATTGCTTCATTGTGTAACCATGGGGCAACCAATGCAACTGCATTTAATGCATTCTCAGAATATGCATTGACCATGTATCCTGAGCTTGCACATACCCCAAGACCACCGATGCCATTGTCTGTTACATCAGAACGTGATCTCATATATTTTGCTGCAGCTACAATGTCCTCTGTTTTACGAATAGGGTCCTCTAGGAACCTATTTTTCCCTTCTGATTCACCCCAACCTCTAAAATCGAATACCATAGTAATATAGCCCTCTTCTGCTAGGTTTTTTGCATAAAGTGTTGGCATCTGCTCTTTTACAGTGGTCCAAGCACCCGTAACAATGATTGCTGGGTATTGATGATTTTTCTTGTAATTCTTAGGGAAGAAAATGTTTCCTGTTAATTTTACCCCGTTGCTTTCGAAATGTATTTTTTCCATTGTTATATGTTTTTTTGCGACTACTGATAGACTCATTATTAATGCAAATAGTAATGTTAACTTTCTCATAATTATTTGATTCTATCTAACAAACCGAAACCTTTTGCTGCTACAATAGGGTCAAAGATTTCTACGTATTCTGTGATTTTTCCTGCTTCATTGAACTTGAATGTAGAGTAGTAGTTATTACTATATACTCCAGCATTATTCTTCAACTTAATGTCTCCCTTATACTTTAGGAATACAATCGTTGGATCTTCCATGGCATAGATCTCTTCAATATGAAATGTCATGCCGTCAAAATTAGGAAAGACAGGTGTCCAATATTGACGAATACCCTCTTTCCCTTCTGCTCCTGTTGGGAAAATACCAGCATTATATGGGTTGACTTGTTTCCCATTCTCTGCAAATAGCGCTACCACTTGATCGACACTCTCCGCTTCTAGTGCTTTGAAAAATGCTAGCGTATTCGCTTTGTTTCTTTTTGCAATTTCTGATCCCATTATTACCTCTTCTTTCTCTGTATTATTTTCTACTTTATCACAATTACAAGATGTAAATAACACCCCCGTGATCATTAGTACTACTAGAACATACTTCATCGTTATAGTGTTTTACTGTTTTAGACTGTATTGATTTTTTTCTCTAATTCCTTATGATTACAAAAGTATAGGAGCGGACTTTGGGAGAGTTTATGATTTTAAAGCAAGAAGTATAAATTTCAAGGATTCCGATTATTTTATGCTTGCGTAGATATGGAGATCGCCTTTTCCATCGAGATTTCTCTATCCGTTCATTTTGCGTCTTCCATTCTATAAGGTTCATGAATGGACCATTGTGTGGCTAATAAGTTGAGAATATCATCTAGTATTAACAAGGACTACGTAATAGATGCAAGGGGATAGCTAGTGGAATGATAGGGGAATCACCGCATGTTCGTTCGAATCACATACGAACTTCATTCGAAGTTGCCTCATCAATTTTATGTTTTGGGTGAGGTATCTTCGATGGATCTTCAAATGTCGTCCGAATAAACATGCGGTGATTCCCCTATCATTCCCCTAGAGAGTGCCTATGAGGTAATGTTGCTGTCTTTAACAGTAATCTATTAAAATGCTTCTGAAATTTCCGAGGTATACTTTTTCTTGCAGATCAAATTAATGTCAAATGAGTACTATGAAAAGTTGGACTTGCAGCACTTTGGTTATTTTTATCGATATCTAGCACGTCGTATTGGGCTTGGAAGTGTAGCACTTTCAGTGCAAGTAGCAATAACAATAATCTGCATATCATATATCATATAGCATATGGTGTTTGTAGTTCTTTTCTATGCCAAAGTTAGGCTTTCGGTTTAACTTTGTTTTTCCCCATTTCAACTGTTAATTCTTCCATTTAACGAATACTACTCTTTATATAAGGCTTTGGTTTTATGATCTTTGTGTTTGCAGTATGGCTAGTGTGAAAGTCGGTAGTTGACTCTAATTTCATGTTGTACGATGTAGAACAATAAACTAATAAAGTAAAATAAGCAATGAGACGTTGGTCGGATATTATAATGGTGATACTAATTTCATGTGTTGGACTTGGTGGTTGTACACAGAAAACATCAAAAGAAGAGATGCATCTGCCAAAGGTGAAATACCAACTTGCCAAAGGAAAAGGAGCATATCAAGAAGAGGTGTTTTATGGTGTGTTGAAAGAGGTTGAAGATGTAAAATTGTCTTTTCGATTGGCAGGTCCTGTGGCATCCATAACATTGAAAGAGGGGCAGAAAGTTCGCAAAGGGCAGGTGTTAGCAAGAATGGATAAAAGAGACTATGAACTGCAGTATCGAGCGACCAAAGCCGAATATGATCAAGTTAAAGGAGAGGTTACACGTCTTAAGGCAATGTATAAATCACATAATCTTTCGGACAACGACTATGAGAAGGCTATTGCTGGAGAGAAACAGATGAAAGTAAAACTAGATGCAGCAAAGAATGCACTGAATGATGTGGTGATCACAGCTCCTTTTGATGGGGTTGTACAAAAGGTGTTTGTGAGCAGTGGAGAGATGGTGAGTGCTGGAATGCCAATCATTACATTGGTGAATACTTCAGGATTGAAAGTTCAAGCGTCAGTTCCCTTTGCAACGATCTTAGAGAAAGAACATTTTACTTCGTTTTACTGTAAGAGTAGTTATTATGCAGAGAAGCAATTTCCATTAGATTATATTGGCTCTACTATGAAACCGGAGGCAAATAAGCTTTATGCCATGTGGTTTTATCTCGAGCGAATGACTGAATATCCCTTGGTTAGTGGAATGAATGTACAAGTCACCTTATGTTCTGAAAATAGGGATCTCGATCAAGTTGTTATCCCCGCAAAGGCATGTATCCACGACCAAAAAGATTGTTTTGTTTTCTGTTATGAGAACGGTCATGCCATTAAACACAAGGTAGAGCTTGTTTCTGTTAAGCCAACCGGAGATGCTCTTGTCCGTGGGATTGCACCGAAAGATACGGTGATTACCGCAGGTCTAAAAGATCTACGTGATGGAATGAATGTATCACTTCTTAAATAAGGTAGATTATGAATATTGTACAAGCGTCTTTTAAGCAAAAGCGATTGATCTACTTTATGTTGTTTGCTCTGTTGGTTGCAGGTGTTGCAGCATTTAAGATGTTGGGCAAACTTGAAGATCCAGAGCTAAAGATCAAATCGGCTTTAATTATAACTCCTTATCCAGGGGCTTCTGCAGAAGAGGTTGAAGAGAGTGTTACCAAGATTCTGGAGGATAAGATAAGGACGATACCTAATATTAAAGAGGTTACTTCTAGATCTCTAGCGAACTATTCTGAAATCAATGTGTCGTTGAAAACGACAGTACCACAGAAGGAGATTGATCAGTATTGGGATTTTGTTCGAAATAAAGTGTATGATGCTAGGGCTTCTCTTCCTGATGGGGCATATGAACCACAAGTGTATGATGATTTTGGTGATGTGTATGGACTTTTTTATGCCATGTCTTCTGATGGTTATGACTATGATGAGATGCGCACGTACTCAAAAATGGTGAGAGATCAACTGCTTGCCATTGATGGGGTTAAACGAGTTTCTCTGAATGGGAATCAAAAAACGGTGATCGATTTGTCTATCGATGTAAACCAATTGTCTCATCTGGGAATAATGCCAACGTCTATTATCTCTACTATTGAAAACCAACTAAACACTGTGTATGCAGGAGCCTACTTAACTAAAGATAGCAAAATACGTGTAGCAGTTCCAAAGCGATTAAAAGAGATTAGCCAATTGGAGAATATCATGATTAGTGGGACCCATGATATGCAGTATCGATTGAAAGATATTGTGACCATTGAAAGAAAGGTAGAAGAACCATTTAGTTCTCGAATGTATTTTAATAAATCGCCTGCCATCGGGATATCAGTGTCGATGAATCCAGGAGAGAATATCGTGGAGATTGGGAAAAAAGTAGAGGCAGAGGTGGAGATCTTGAAAGAAGAACTACCTCTAGGTATCTCTTTTCATAAAGTCTACTTCCAATCGGATTTAGTGAAAAGTGCGCTTAAAAAGTTTATGTGGAATCTAGCAGCCTCTGTAATTATTGTTATTGGAATCCTATTACTGGTAATGGGCTGGCGTAGTGGGGTGGTCATTGGAACAAGTTTGGTGTTAGCTATTGTAGGAGCATTTCCATTCTTGTTGATCTTTGGAGGTACTATTCAACGTGTGTCTCTCGGTGCCTTTATTGTTGCCATGGGGATGCTAGTGGACAATGCTATTGTGGTCATTGATGGGATATATGATGATCTGAAGAAGGGAGTACCAAGAATGGAAGCGATGTCTAAATCGCCACAACAGAGAGCTTTGGCACTATTGGCTGCCACTCTTATCGCTATTTTGTCATTTTTACCAGTGTTCCTGTCTCCCGATACCACCGGGACCTACACACGAGATCTCTTCTTAGTGTTGGCATCGTCTCTGTTATTAAGTTGGTTTTTGGCGATCTTCCAAGTGCCATTGATGGCAACTAACTTTCTGAAGATATCAGAGAAAGCCAAACAAAAGAAGAATGTTTTCAATGACAAGTTTCGTCATCTCTTAGATAAGGCTCTTCATTATCCAAAAACGGTGGTCGGCATCTCTTTATTGTTACTTCTGTTATCAATGTGGGCCAGTAGATTTATGAAGCAAGAGTTCTTTCCAAATATGGAGTATACCCAAAACTATTTGACTTATAAGCTTCCTGAGGGAACACAACCCCAACGTGTCGAGAAGGAGTTGAATGATATCACAACGTGGTTGTTAGAACAAGATGGAATAGAGAATGTGACTGCCAATATTGGGGGTGCTGCAACAAGATATACATTGGTGCGTTTGATGCCTGATATGAGTAGCTCATATGGAGAGCTAATCATTAGATATAGTTCTCTAGATATGGTGGAAGCACTACGAGAACGAATAGAAGCGTATGTCCATCATAATTACACTGATGCAATATCAGAGATCAAGAGCTATGCTTTGATTAGTGTGGAAGGTCTAGTAGAGGTGAATTTTTCTGGACAGAATATTGCTGAATTAAAAACTTTGGCAGATACTACTGCTCAAATCTTTAAACATTCATCATATGCTAATCCCTATTCGGTAAGAAATGACTGGGAGAGAAAGACTCCTTATTTGGATGTTAACTATCGTCAGTTAGACGGAACTAGTTATGGTACGACACGCCAAGATGCAGCAGTTGCTATGATAATGGCAACTTCGGGAGCACCTATTCATCGTTATTTTGAAGGTGATACAGAGATTCCAATTAAGTTGAAGATGACAGATATGGGAGGTCAAGAAATATCACACTTTAAGAATATTCCTGTGTGGGGACAGAGTTCGCTACATCTACCTATAAGTGAAGTGTTGGAGGGAGATATGCCTATAGATGAAGTGGAAGAGCATCTCTTAGATCCAACACCTCTTAGTGCTTTTGCAGACTTAAGCATTGAGTGGGAAGAGCCACTTATTCGTAGAACGGATGGGGTTAGAACGATCAAAGTGTTGTGTAATCCAAGAAAAGGAGCAACAGCATCTCAGATAATGGCAGAGGTAAAGGGTAAAGTTGAAGCATTAGAACTTCCTCATGGAGTGAATATAGAGTGGAGTGGAGAGCAGGGAGATCAATCGAATGCGATGAAATATATTATTTTATTTATCCCATTGGCATTATTCTGTATCCTATTAATCTTGATTCAGCAATATCGAAGCTATCGAAAATTATTAATGACTGGTTTCTGTGTTCTGTTGGCTATTGTAGGGATTATCCCATCCATGTTAATAACAGGGAAAGCATTTGGGTTCTTGGCTATTGTTGGTGTGGTTGGATTAGCTGGAATGATGATAAAGAATGCGGTCATCCTTATGGAAGAGATTGATGTGCAGATGGAACTGCAAGAGAACAAAGAGGATGCTTTATTAGACGCTTCTGTGTCGAGAGTACGACCGGTGATGATGGGGGCGCTGACCACGATATTGGGAATGATCCCACTTGTCGGAGATGTGTTCTTTGGGAGTTTGGCTGTAACCATAATGGGAGGATTGTTTATTGGAACAGTCATTACATTGGTAGTACTCCCTGTGTTGTATCTTATCATGTTTAAATAGTTTAGAAAGAAGAGTCATGAGAAAAATAGTATATATATGTTTTGTTGTTCTTTTCGTTTGGTTCACGCAGGGGCATGCGCAAACAAAGATCGATAGAGACATTTGTCGCCAAAATACACTGAGCAATAGTGAAGAGATCGGTGGGGCAGAAGGGGCTTATCAAAAGGCGATATATAAACAGAAAGAGATGCGAAGCAATTATCTTCCTAAGATTGCAGCATCTGGAAGTTATTCCCACTCTTTTGCTGATCAGAGTGAGATCCAATGGAATGATACCTATTTGCCTACTGCCAATTTTGATGCAACAAGTCAATCTCTTCGACCTAATTTAGTGTTAGATCCCACAGGGAAACCGGTGATGGGACCAGATGGGCTGCCTCTATTTAACCAGTATGCATATGTTCCAGCAGGCGGGATCTATTATGACTTTAATCACACTTTTATTGCAGATATTACGGCGATCCAGCCTATTTATATGGGAGGTAAAGTACGCACTGGTAATCATATGGCAGATCTTGGAGTGGAACTTTATGAGTTAAACAAGCAGAAGACTCAAGAAGATATGATTCTAGAGTCGGATAAGAACTATTGGAACTATATTGCTGTGACTGAACAGGTGAAGGTAGCGAAGATGTATTTGTCGCTTTTGGATTCTTTACAGGTAATGGTGGATCATGCCGTTTCTGTTGGCCTTAAACATCGAAATGAGCTATTAAAGGTTGAAGTACAGCGAAATAGTGCTTTGCTGAAGTTGCAGGAAGCAGAAAATCAACAAGAGCTAATTCGTATGTCTTTATGTAGAGTAATGGGATTTGATTTGAATGAATCGTTAGAGGCAAAGGATTCTTTAATTGACATATCCAACCCTACCGTCTCTATGAACGAAGTCGAAATGACAAAGCGTGCGGACTATCGTATGTTACAGAAGAAAGACGAGATACAGATGTCTAACGAAAAAATTGTGGCTTCCGATTTTCTTCCACAAATCGGAGTAAAAGCTGGGGCTTACTATCTCGGGGGTCTAAATGTTGAGAATATGGGAAGCAGTAATTTGATTAACGAAGGGTGGATTCAAAATTCTGTGACTCCTTCGATTGGATTGAAGGTCTCAATTCCTCTTTATCAATGGGGAGAGGGACGCAATAAGATTCGCCAAGCCAAAGTACAGACCGAAATGGCTCGATTGGAGACAAAGAAACAGGTTCGTATGATGGAACTTGAGATTAAGCAGGCCTCATTGAATATTCAACAAGCTTATTCACGTTATCTACTTGCAGAGAAAAGTTTGGAACAGGCTGAGCTAAATATGAGGATGAGTAGGAGTGCCTATGATCAAGGTTTAGAATTAATCACTGATTACCTTGAGGCGCAAACAGTATGGCAGGAACAGTATACGCTTTTTGTCTATTCAAAAGCAAAATATAAGATCGAAGAGACAATATATCTCAAATCGATTGGCGAATTGTTAGCTAATCTATAGCTATTGCACCAAAATATATCATTATCTTTAGTAGTATTAAATATCTAGAATCAGATGAATGTAGCCATCGAAGAAAATCATATGAAGAAGAAAAAGCGTAAAGTAACCAAGATACTTTTGCACAACTTTCTGATTGCTGTGTCTTGTCTTTTTATATTCTATTTTTTAGATTTCTTATCCGGAGAGGAGTCTTTGGGTTCTATCTGGGAGATTTGTCTTAATAGTTACTATTTAGTGATCACTTGCTCTATGATCTTTGTGAGTGAGTTTACGCTTTTTCTAAACAAAAAGTTGAATGGTATCTTTTCAAGAAATGGTAATTCTATGCCATTCCTTATTGGGAAAATATTGTTAGGACAAATTGGATATATTGTGGTCTTTACAGCTTTGATTGTTTACTATCAAAATGACCTTGTAGAGGATAGAATCAACACTATATTTATTGTATTTGGTGCTCTTTATGTGTTTATGTTTGATTTGTTATTGATTACGAGAAGTTATAGTGAGAAATTACAGGAGGAGAGAAATCTAAACAATCAGCTTCAAGAGGATAAGCTTCGGGCGGAGTTGCATGCACTACAGAATCAGATTAACCCTCACTTTCTTTTTAATAGTCTAAACGTATTAATTTCGGAGATCTATCTAGACCAAGAGAGTGCGGTTACCTACACCCAACACTTATCAGATATTTATCGATATGTACTGCAGAGTATCGACCATTATACTGTAAAATTGAAAGACGAAATAGATTTTCTTAATTCCTATATCTACATACAGAAAACCAAATATGAAGATGCATTCCAAGTGAAAATAGATATTGATAAGGAAACGTTAAATAAAGAGATTCCTGTTTTAGCCTTACAATTGTTGGTAGAGAATGCGATTAAGCATAATGCAATATTACAAAATAAACCGTTGGTCTTAGACATTAGTTCTGATGAAGGTCGTTTAGTTGTAACCAATACTTTAGGAGCCAAACCTGTTACGACATCTGGTGGAGTAGGGTTAAAAAATTTGAATCGTAGATACCGCTTGCTTTCTAGCCAGAGTATAGAGGTCGATAAGAGTGCATCGCATTACCGTGTTATTCTACCACTAATTGAAGATAGAAAGTTATGAGAGTTGTTATTGTTGAGGATGAAATACCAGCACAAAGGTTGCTGAAAAAATATATACTAGAACTCTACCCTGAAACAAAAGTAGTAGCGATTTTAGGTAGTGTTATCGAAGCGGTGAAGTGGTTTGAAGAGAACAGGGACCCAGATATTTTATTTTTGGATGTACAGTTAAGTGATGGTGTTGGCTTTAATATCTTGGAGAAAGTAAAGGTTAAAAGTTTTATTGTTTTTACCACCGCTTATGATCAATATGCTATCAAAGCTTTTGAAGCCAATGCGATTGATTATATTCTAAAGCCAATAAAATTGATGGACTTGAAACGAGTTTTTGATCAAATGGATAAAAAAAGAGAATTGTTTCAACACTCTTTCCAAAAAGAGCTCCATCTGACAGCAAGTATTTCTGAAAAACCAAGTGATAACTTACGAAACTATTTCTTGATCTCAAAGAATAACGGTTGGTATACCCTTCCTGTTAAAGATGTTGCCTATTTCGTTATTGAAGAGCATGGGAGTTGTGCTAGAACCTTCGATGGACAACAACATGCTATTACAGAGAGTTTAGGTCGCATTATGGAAGGATTGGATGCGAATAAATATTATCGTGTTAATCGACAGTTTATTGTCAATATTAGTGCCATAACAAAGGTGGAAAACTGGTTTGGAGGAAAATTAGTCGTGGTAACCAATCCAAAACACATCGAACAGATTACTGTTGGACGTGAAAAATCGGTGGAGTTTAGAGATTGGTTGAATCAGTAGATTTTGAATCAATTGGACGACAAGTAGATGATTGAGGGTCGAAGATTTGTTTAACGTCTTATATGAAGATCTATTTCGTTTGCTTCAATCAGATAACAAGGGAACCTCTGTAATAGAGACTCCCTTGTTTTTCATTTAGTGATTTGCTTTAGATATGTGTGTAATACAAGCTCTACCTTCTAGGGGTTTGTACACTTCCACAAAAGCGGGATATGTCATAGGTTCTGCAATCACTAAAGTTGCATTACAGAAGAAACAGTAATTGGTTCCCTCCACTACTTGTGAAGCATAGCATAATGGTTCATAACCGACTCCAACTAAACCTTCCATCGCTTCTTTAAAAGCATTCATTACTTCTTTAGGGATGTCCTTTTTGTAAGGAGTGTATCCACCACAACAGTTTGAATGTGCCATAATAATTTTTTTAAATAAATAACACTGTCTCAGTTTATTGAATATGATTCAATGTATTAACGGAATTGAAACAACTGCTTCGGTCTTTTAGTTCAATTTTATTTAGATAAGTTGTATAATCGTGCTCTCACTTTATCAAGATAGTCGATTGGAGTCTTGGTTCCAATGTTCGACAAGATAGTATGGGTTGTCATTAAAGTGTTTCCAATCGGTTTTTAATGTGTCATGTAATGTTGATATTTTACTTTGGAGTTCATGTGAATAGCTTTTGAATTGGGTTTCGTCTCCCATGATTTCTCTTTCAATATGTTCTAAGAGGTTGAAACATATAGTGTATTGTCCACAGGCGATCAATGTATTGATCATGTTTTGATCTCCCTCTAATTCTTCTTTGGTAAACCAAAGAGTTGTTTTCATATTCTTTGCTTTTTGTGATACATTAAGAATTTCACGACTTGGTTCAAGAAGTTCTTTGGATAGATTCTTAGCGTAATATCTTTTTCTTTTGTTGACTCGTTTGGGGCATAGTTCGTAGATCGCATTCATTACCAAACGAGGTTTCCATTTTTTGTTCGAATAGATCTTGGAGTAGTTTCCTCCTCTAATTCGTTTCATAAAGACATTGGTCACAAGTGTTTTTACAGATTTGGCACGATTAAGGATAAGATTGGCGTAGGTGTTAAAGTTAAGTGTGTCGAAAGGTTTTAATTTTTTTGTAAAATAGTTAGGAACTCCTATCTCTTGGGTAAGTCCAACAAATCCATTTGAAAGATAAAGCCCTATGCATCCTAAGATTAAGCAGATGGTTGCAATAAATGTAGAGAGCATTACAGAGAGAATTTGTGAACAGAAAAGTGCTGATAGGGTAAAGAATATACTGGTAAGTATAAAGAACCATCCAGCACGTTTAATATTTCTAAATGACCATCCTCCTATAATTGAGAATGTTCTTTTTTCACTCTTGATGAAACGATCGATGTATGGTGAAGAGACGTCAGATATAATATAAAGATCTACTGCTTTGGCATCGTTAGATACAAATTCTTTCAGTTCTTCGGAGTATCTACTCATTCTTTTTTCTGCCCACCATACTGCTTCTATCCCCTGGTTGTCGTTTATGCCACCATCCATGATCCCTATTGGATATTCAATATGGTCACCATTATATGTCGTGGTGTCGAGGAGTGTCGGATCATTTAAATATTTTGACTGATTATCAATAAAGTCATCAGGGAAATTGATTGGTTCAAACCCCAAAGGGAAACAAGAGGACGATGCTATAATATCAGCCAAGCGAAGTTCTTTAGCGATGTTTAATGGGATGCGTATTTTCTTGTTTCCAATATACCCAAAGGTATACTTTCCATTTTTGTTTTTTGATTTTTCGGTTTTTTGAAATCGAAATGGGATTGCGAAATTAAATTCTGTCGCATTAAATGAGATCTCCTTCATGTGTATTTGGGGTTTCTCTTCCCAAAGCTTTCCTAAGTAGTTTGATTCAAAACGATCGTGATATACAAGGGCAAAAGCATTGATTAATGTTCGTTGTTTGGAAGATTGCCATTTTGAATCATCCGCAAGGTATTTCAAAGCATCCGTAACTAAGTCTACTTGGCTCATTTGTGATACTAAAGCGTCATAGCAATCTCTGATAGTTCCCCCATCTTTAAGGGTTGTAGCGTATTTTACACCAGTGAATGTTCCTCCAGAGACAGTGGAAAGTATTCGGATTCTTTCCAGAAGCGATTTATCTTCCCATAGGATTGTAGATAGATAAACCAAAGTTCCCAAATGGAAAGCCGTTGCACGGTAGCCACCACCAGACATTGATATGGCTATATTATTGAATGGGTTAAGTGGTAGTTTTGACATAAGGGTTGGATTGCAGATAATTTACTTAAAGATAGTATCATAATATATATCGGCACTATTCCCCATCATCTTTATCGAGACAGGTGTACGTTGAAAGCACAATTATTGTCAGGATAAATGATGATGGGGCAAACTACGAATAACTGCTATTGGGTATTATTCTGAATGCTGATAAGTAGCACCTTCTTCCAATCTTTTCCATAACAATACATTTGATGTTTAACACACTTGCTTTCGATTCATTTATTGTGCTCTAAGCCTAAATTATTTATAGCTTATCTTTTGACGTTGATATAAAGTGAAATCACCAGAATCATGAATCTAATCTTATAACATGAATAAATAGCTATTTGTTTTAAGTATTCAGGTTTCGGACCCTATAAGTATTATCCTTTATCACTGATGTATTTTGTAAAGAGTATTCTTTCTCATGCTTAATTCGCATTCATTTTATAGAAATTATAATGAGATGTACTTTGTGTTCTAGAATAGTTTTAATTGCGGTTCAGTATAATTGTTAATGTTGTGAATTGTTGGTTTAAATTTTGGTTTTATTTCAAATTGAAATATTTTGTTGTTTAATGTTATTAATAATAGCTATAGAAATGAAGAAAAATAATTTTTTATGCAATCAGTGTTGTTTTCTGTAATAAACTGATTATTAGATATGTGTCGCGGCTTGGTATTTGGGATGAAAATGTCCGTTTTTAGCATAAAATAGCTTGGCTTAATGTTTTGATTATCAGTGTGGTTATTTATGTTGTAATTAGTGGTTTCAGAGTATGATTTTTAAGTGTAAGCTAAAGTGTGTGTTTAGTTTTAATTTAATATTAAGTTATTGAAAAAAATTATGAATTCGTTTTGATGTAGGAAAATTATCCCTACATTTGAAATGTGATTGAACAAAAGGTATTACGAAGTACAAAATACTTATAAAAGCAAAAGACAGGTATGTTATTGAAGATTACAAATATTATTCTCATCGTCATTATTATTCTCATGAATACCATGTGAGAGAGGTTTTGTATATCTATACATATCGAGTTCAGAAAAGAGCCTTTCTCACAAACATGAGGAAGGCTCTTTTTTTTGCACAAGAAAAACTGTTAACCATGCATAAGAAACTTAGAAGTAGTATCACCACTGAAGGCCGAAGAATGGCTGGAGCCCGTAGCCTTTGGAGAGCCAATGGAATGAAGGAGAGCCATTTTGGGAAACCAATTATTGCCATTGTAAATTCGTTTACACAGATGGTTCCTGGACATGTTCATCTGCATGAAGTAGGCCAAGAAGTAAAACGTATTGTGGAATCAAAAGGTTGTTTTGCCGCAGAGTTCAATACGATTGCTGTGGATGATGGTATTGCAATGGGACATGATGGTATGTTATACTCTTTGCCTTCGAGAGAAGTGATTGCAGATAGTGTGGAGTATATGTGTAATGCCCATAAGGTGGATGCAATGATATGTATTTCGAACTGTGATAAAATCACTCCGGGAATGCTAATGGCTTCGATGAGATTAAATATCCCTACGTTATTTGTCTCAGGAGGCCCGATGGAAGCAGGAGAGATGGATGGAGAGCATTATGACTTGGTGGATGCGATGGTGAAAGGAGCAGATGACAGTTATGATGATGAAAAACTAAAGCAGTTAGAGCAGAGTGCATGTCCTACATGTGGATCATGTTCTGGAATGTTTACTGCCAATTCAATGAACTGTTTGACTGAAGCGCTGGGGCTTTCTCTTCCTGGTAATGGGACAGTGGTAGCTACGCATGCTAACCGTAAGAAATTGTTTGAAGATGGTGCGCATCGAATTGTGGAGTTGGCTTATGAATATTATAGAGATGGGAATGAAAACGTTCTTCCACGGGCTATTGCTACAAGAGATGCTTTTATGAATGCAATGACATTAGATATTGCGATGGGTGGATCTACAAATACCGTTTTACATCTATTGGCGATTGCTCATGAAGCTGAAGTGCAGTTTGATATGCATGACATGGATCGGCTGTCACGTAAAGTTCCTTGCCTTTGTAAGGTCTCTCCTAATTCAAGCTATCATATTCAAGATGTAAACAGAGCGGGAGGAGTAATCGGTATTCTTGCTGAACTCAGTAGGGCATCTTTGTTGGAGACGAATGTCTACAGAGCGGATGGTTCAACGTTAGAGGAGATTCTAAAGACACATGATGTGTGCTGTGCAACGGTGACTGAAGAGGCGGCAGATTTATATCGTTCTGCTCCAGGTAATATTGGACGTAATCTAGTGATGGGATCACAAGATAAATCATACGAACTGTTGGATTTGGATCGTGAGAATGGATGTATTCGTTCTGTAGAACATGCATATTATCAGGATGGTGGTTTGGCTGTTCTGTTTGGTAACCTTGCAGAAAAGGGCTGCATTGTTAAGACGGCAGGAGTAGACTCTTCAGTATTTGAATTTAAGGGTATAGCAAGAGTATTTGAATCTCAAGAAGCTGCTTGTAATGGGATTCTAGGGGATGCTGTACAGGCAGGTGATGTTGTAATTATTCGTTATGAAGGTCCTAAAGGAGGACCTGGAATGCAAGAGATGCTCTATCCAACATCATATCTTAAGTCGATGCAGTTGGATAAAGTATGTGCATTATTAACAGATGGTCGTTTCTCTGGAGGGACTTCTGGCTTATCTATTGGACATGCATCACCTGAAGCCGCAGCTGGAGGTGTGATTGCTTTGGTCGAAGATGGTGATTCTGTGAAGATAGATATTCCGAAAAGAACTATCAGTTTAGATATCTCGGAACTAGAACTACAAGAACGAAGAGAGAAACAAGAGGCAAGAGGTGAAAAGGCATTTACACCTGAAACAAGAAAGAGAGAAGTATCTAAAGCTTTAAAAGCTTATTCAAAACTAGTATCATCAGCAGATAAAGGAGCGGTGAGACTAATATAAAAGGACCATTCATCATTTAAATCAAACTTATATGACGACCCAAAATAACAGTTCACTTGAGAGAAATGAAGAGGATGTAACAGGAGCGCAAGCATTAATTAAATCGTTATTAGAAGAAGGTGTAGATACCATCTTTGGATATCCTGGAGGTGCGATTATGCCAGTTTATGATGCATTATATGATTTCCTTGATCAAGTGAATCATGTATTGACTCGCCATGAACAAGGTGCCATTCATGCTGCACAGGGCTATGCAAGAGTTTCGGGTAAAGTAGGTGTGTGTTTCGCCACCTCGGGTCCTGGAGCTACGAACCTAATTACAGGGATTGCAGATGCTATGATTGATTCGACCCCATTGGTCTGTTTTACAGGACAGGTAACTAGTCCATTATTGGGAACAGATGCTTTTCAAGAGTCTGATATTGTTGGAATGTCTATGCCTGTAACCAAGTGGAATTATCAGATTACAGATGCTGATGAGATTACAGATGTGGTTGCGAAAGCATTTTTTATTGCTAAAAGTGGAAGACCAGGGCCAGTGTTGATCGATATTTCCAAAGATGCTCAGTTTGCACCCACTTCATTTAAGTATAAGAAGTATCGTCGTATTCGCAGTTATTTGCCTGAGCAACCAGTGGAGAAGAAATCATTAATAGATGCTGCACGATTAATAAATCAAGCCCAAAAACCTCTGATGTTAGTAGGTCAAGGAGTTGTATTATCTGGTGCAGAGAAGGTCTTACTACAGTTTGCTGAGAAAACAGGAATACCAATGGCGTCTACGCTACTTGGGCTTTCTGCCGTTCCTTCTGATCACCCTCTATGGAAAGGGATGCTTGGAATGCATGGTAACTATGGGCCCAATGTCATGACCAATGAATGTGATCTGTTATTAGCTGTTGGAATGCGTTTTGATGATAGGGTGACAGGAGATATAAAGACTTATGCTACACAAGCTAAGGTGATTCATGTTGAGATCGATCCTTCAGAAATAAATAAAAATATACCAGCAGAAGTCGCAATCTGCAGCGATGCAAAAAAAGCATTGAAGATGTTGCTAAAGTTGGTGAAAGATAATGATCACACTTCTTGGTGTAATGAGTTCATTCCCTTTCAAGAAGCGGAGTATGAAAAAGTAATTGAGAAGGATATATACCCATCTAAAACTGGTTTAACCATGGGAGAGGTTGTCCATCAAGTTGCTGAAGCAACCAATCATGATGCTATAATGACTACCGATGTAGGGCAACAGCAGATGATTGCAGCTCGATATTTTAAATTCAAAAATAGTCGTAGCTGTATTACCTCTGGAGGGCTTGGGACTATGGGATTCGGTCTCCCAGCAGCGGTAGGTGCAGCAGTTGGGAACCCTGCTAAAACAGTGGTTGCTTTTTTGGGAGATGGTGGATATCAAATGACCATTCAAGAGATGGCTACTATTAAACAAGAGAACTTAAATGTAAAAGTGATCGTTTTGAATAACGAATTCTTAGGAATGGTAAGACAGTGGCAAGAGCTTTTCTTTGATCGTAGATATTCATTTACAAAGATGCATAATCCTGATTTTATCAAGATCGCAGAAGGTTATGGAATCTCCGCAAAACTGGTGAGAGAAAGAGATGACTTATCCATTGCAATTGATGAGATGTTAGCCCAAGAGGGACCATATTTCCTTGAGGTGAGGGTAGAGAAAGAAGACAATGTATTCCCAATGGTTCCCTCTGGAGCGACTATATCTGATGTGAGATTGGGACCTAATTCATAATCGTGACATACTATGCAGAAACAAGAATTTACCATATCAGCCTATACAGAGAACACCATTGGATTGTTGAATCGTATAACCATCATGTTTACTCGTCGTCGAATGAATATTGATAGTTTGACCGTTTCAGAATCGGCTATCGCAGGGATAAGTAAGTTTACTATTGTAGTAAAGGATGCAGAAGAAAGGATACGAAAATTGTGTGTGCAGATTGAGAGACATGTTGAAGTCTTGAAATGCTTTTATCATCGTAATGATGAGGTGGTACATCAAGAAGTTGCACTATATAAAGTGTCTTCAGAATCGTTGTTATCAGGAGATCATATAGAGAAACTTGTAAGAGAATATAATGCTCGTATATTGGAGATTACTCCCAATTTTACTGTGATTGAGAAGACAGGGCATAAAGCCGAAACACAAGAGCTATTCGAGAAGTTAAACCCTCATGGTGTACTTCAGTTTATTCGTTCAGGACGTGTTGCGATTACTCGATCAAATATAGAGAAGTTATCAGAGTTTTTGAAAGAGAGAGATCGAGTACAGACAGTACTAGATCACAACAATTAAATAAAGTAAGACAATCGAATTATTCTAACATATTAAAACAAGAAAAATGGCAAAGTTAAATTTCGGAGGGACAGAAGAGAAAGTAGTGATGCGTGAAGAGTTTCCATTGGATAAAGCACGTGAAACAATGAAAGATGAAACCATTGCTGTAATTGGTTATGGTGTTCAAGGTCCAGGACAGTCTCTTAACCTTCGAGACAATGGATTCAACGTAATTGTTGGTCAGCGTAAAGACTCAAAGACTTGGGACAAAGCTGTGGCTGATGGTTGGGTGCCAGGAGAGAATCTATTTGATATTGAGGAAGCTTGTGAGAAAGCAACTGTGATCCAATACTTGTTGTCAGACGCAGGTCAGATTGCTGTTTGGCCAACGGTAAAGAAGCACCTTACAAAAGGGAAAGCACTTTATTTCTCACATGGTTTTGGTATCACTTTTAACGATAGAACAGGTATTGTACCACCAGCAGATGTTGATGTTATCTTGGTTGCTCCTAAAGGATCAGGAACAAGTTTGCGTACAATGTTTCTTGAAGGACGTGGCTTGAATTCAAGTTATGCAATCTTCCAAGATGCCACCGGACGTGCTTATGATAGAGTAATTGCTTTAGGTATTGGAGTAGGTTCAGGTTACCTGTTTGAAACAGACTTTAAACGTGAGGTTTATTCTGACTTGACAGGAGAGCGTGGTACTTTGATGGGATGTATTCAAGGTATTTTTGCAGCACAATACGAAGTATTAAGAGAACAAGGACATACACCGTCTGAGGCTTTTAATGAGACGGTTGAAGAGTTGACACAAAGTTTGATGCCGTTGGTTGCACAAAATGGTATGGACTGGATGTATGCAAATACTTCTACAACAGCACAACGTGGTGCACTAGATTGGTGGAAGCCTTTCCGTGATGCAACCAAGCCTGTATTTCAAAAATTGTATGATGAGGTAGCTTGTGGTAATGAAGCACAACGTTCTATTGATTCAAATAGCCAACCAGACTATCGTGTGAAATTAGAGGCAGAATTAAAAGAATTAAGAGATTCTGAGATGTGGCAAGCAGGTCAAACTGTTCGTCAGTTACGTCCAGAAAATAATGAAGGATAATATTTAAAAATCAATCTCTCTTTGCTGTACCTTTCTATATGAGGTACAGCAGAGAGAACCACCATCTTTTATGATGGTAACCAAAACCGAGTATATACCCAAAAATAGAGAATCAGGATGGCAGATAGAGTCTATATATTTGATACAACATTAAGAGATGGAGAGCAAGTCCCAGGATGTCAGTTAAACACTGTAGAGAAGATAGAGGTAGCAAAAGCTCTCCAAGAGCTCGGCGTCGATGTGATTGAAGCAGGCTTTCCAGTATCAAGTCCAGGTGATTTTAATTCTGTGGTAGAGATCTCTAAAGCGGTAACTTGGCCAACCATATGTGCTTTGACTAGAGCAGTAGAGAAAGATATCGATGTGGCTGCCGATGCATTAAAATATGCCAAAAGAGGGCGTATTCATACAGGTATTGGAACGTCACCATATCATATTAAGTATAAGCTAAACTCTACTGAAGATGAGGTGCTTCAAAGAGCCGTTGCTGCTGTTAAATACGCAAAGAGATATGTGGAAGATGTGGAGTTCTATGCCGAAGATGCAGGCCGTTCTGATAATGTCTATTTAGCTAAAGTTGTGCAGGCGGTAATCGCAGCTGGAGCTACGGTGGTTAATATACCTGATACAACTGGTTACTGTTTGCCTAATCAGTTTGGTGAGAAGATTAAATTCTTAATGGAGAATGTCTCTAATGTTCATAAAGCAATTCTTTCAACCCATTGTCATAATGATTTAGGAATGGCTACTGCCAACAGTATCTCTGGGGTGATGAATGGAGCAAGACAAGTGGAGGTTACTTTGAATGGTATTGGCGAACGTGCCGGTAACACTTCATTAGAAGAGGTGGTGATGACATTGAAGAGTCATCAAGACCTGAATCTTGAGACAAATATTAAGACACAGAATATTTATAAGACTTCTCGCTTGGTTTCTACCTTGATGAACATGCCTGTTCAAGCCAATAAAGCAATTGTTGGACGAAATGCATTTTCTCACTCTTCAGGAATTCATCAGGATGGTGTCTTAAAGAATCGTGAGACCTACGAGATTATCGATCCAGAAGATGTCGGAATTAAAGAGTCGTCAATTGTTCTAACTGCGCGTAGTGGTAGAGCAGCTTTAAAACACCGTTTAGAAGTGTTGGGTGTGAACCTAGAAGGCGAAAAGCTAGATGAAGTATACCAAGAGTTCTTGAAGCTTGCTGATAAAAAGAAGGACATCAAAGAGGATGACCTAATGGTATTGGTTGGTGAGGTCGAAAAGACCGAAGGGCAGCGTATCAGACTTCACGATATCCAGGTGGTTACAGGGAAGAATATGGAACCAATGGCTACCGTGAAGTTGAACATTGCAGGAGAACTATTTACTGCATGTAGCGTTGGAAATGGACCCGTTGATGCAGCACTTTCTGCCGTGAAACAAATTATACACAAGAAAGTCATTTTGGAGGAGTTCTTGATTCAAGCGATCACACGAGGAAGTGATGATATCGGTAAGGTACATATGACCATCAACTATGGTGATCATTTCTATCATGGTTTCGGAGCCAATACAGATATTGTCATAGCATCAGTAGAGGCCTTCATTGATGCTATCAATAAGATTGTCGTAGTATAATTACGATATCTGTTTCTAATATAAATAAAGTAGAACAATTCAACATTATAACATGCAGCCAAAAACATTATTTGATAAAATATGGGATGCCCATGTCGTGAAACAAGTAGAGGGTGGCCCGAATGTAGTCTATATCGATAGACATTTTATTCATGAGGTGACTAGCCCAGTAGCTTTCACTGGTATTGAGAACAGAGGGTTAAAAGTAGCACGCCCAGCACAAACAACAGCTACTCCAGATCATAATGTCCCTACAATTGAGCAAGACAAACCGATAAAAGATGAGGAGTCACGTTTTCAGGTTGAGACATTAGAGAAAAACTGTTCAAATCATGGTATTCAATATTATGGTTTAGGTAGTCAAAATCACGGTATTGTTCACGTTGTAGGTCCTGAAATGGGATATACACAACCTGGTATGACTATCGTTTGTGGTGATAGCCATACCTCTACTCACGGAGCTTTTGGTAGTATCGCTTTTGGTATTGGAACAAGTGAAGTGGAGATGGTGTTTACCTCTCAGTGTATTATGCAGCCAAAACCAAAGACGATGTTAATCAAAGTTGATGGAGAACTGTCTGATGGAGTAACTGCAAAAGATATTGCGCTGTATGCTATTGCTAAATTGACGACTTCTGGGGGTACTGGTTATTTTATTGAATACGCTGGTTCTGCTGTGGAAAATCTCTCTATGGAAGGTCGTATGACACTTTGTAATATGAGTATTGAATGTGGTGCACGTGGAGGTATGATTGCACCAGATCAGACGACTTTTGACTATGTGGAAGGACGTCCTTTTGCACCAAAAGGTGAAGCATGGGATAAGGCTTTGGCTGAATGGAAAGAGCTTAAGACGGATAGTGGAGCTGTTTATGATGCAGAATTTCATTATAATGCTGCTGATATTACTCCAATGATCACTTATGGTACGAATCCAGGAATGGGGGTCTCTGTGCAAGGGAATATCCCTTCAGGTGCTGACCTTGAGGGAACGGATAGAATATCTTTTGAGAAATCATTGGAATATATGGGATTATCTGCAGGACAACAGATGTTGGGTCATCCTATTGACTATGTGTTTGTTGGAAGTTGTACCAATGGGCGTATCGAGGATTTAAGAGCATTTGCAGCATTTGTGGATGGCAAAAAGAAAGCCGATAGAGTAACTGCATGGATTGTTCCAGGATCAAAAGTAGTAGAGAAACAGGCTCAAGAAGAAGGTCTTGTTGAGGTGTTAGAAAGAGCAGGATTTAAAATGAGAGAGCCTGGATGTTCCGCATGTCTAGCAATGAATGACGATAAGATTCCTGCAGGTAAATATTCAGTATCTACCTCTAACCGAAATTTTGAAGGTCGCCAAGGACCAGGAGCAAGAACGTTGTTGGCAAGCCCATTAGTGGCAGCAGCAGCAGCGATTACAGGAGTGATCACTGATCCTAGAGAGTTATAATCGAAGTCTTATTTGTTTAGTTAATATTGTTATGCCAATAGATAAGTTTGAAACATTACAGAGTACAGCGATCCCATTGCCAATAGAGAATGTGGATACTGATCAAATCATCCCAGCACGATTTCTGAAAGCGACGGAGCGAAAAGGTTTTGGAGACAACCTTTTCCGTGACTGGAGATATAAAAAAGATGGATCTCAAAATGGTGATTTCGTATTAAACGATGATCGTTATAATGGATCTATTTTAGTTGCAGGTAAAAACTTCGGTAGTGGTTCTAGTAGGGAACATGCTGCTTGGGCTATCTATGATCATGGATTTAAAGTGGTTGTATCTAGTTTCTTTGCCGATATTTTTAAAGGGAACGCATTAAACAATGGCTTGCTTCCTGTGGTAGTGTCTGAATCGTTTCTAGAGAAAACATTCGATGCAATCGAAAAAGATGCGACAACAAAACTAACGGTTAATCTTGAAGCACAAACGATAACTAACCAAGCGTTAGGGCTGTCGGAATCGTTTGAAATCAATCCATACAAAAAAGAGTGTCTCTTAAAAGGATACGATGATATCGACTATTTGATTCATATGAAATCAGATATTGAATCTTTTGAAAAGAAATAAACAATGACCGAATTATCTCCACTGGTTGACTTTAATGAACACTAGTGGAGATACAGTTGATAATATCAAGTTACACCTGATTTAAAGGTGTGATATATTCTTCCCTCAATATGATGAAAAACCGTACCATATCGATCATGGATACAACGCTACGAGATGGTGAGCAAACCTCAGGAGTTTCCTTTGCTGCGCATGAAAAGCTCTCGATAGCTAAGTTTTTACTCCAAGAGCTATCGGTTGATGCTATTGAAATAGCATCGGCAAGAGTGTCTGACGGAGAAATGATAGCTGCAAAGAAAATAATGGATTGGGCACGATCCAAAGGCTATGCAGCTAAAATAGAGATATTGGGGTTTGTGGATCAAGGAAAATCAATACGTTGGATTGAAGAGGCCGGTGGGGAAGTGTTAAACCTACTTTCAAAAGGATCTGCCAACCACTTGAAACATCAACTTAGAAAGAGCCTTACAGAACATGTTGAAGAGATAAATAGTTCGATCAACCAAGCATTGGCCAAGGGCATAAATGTAAATCTATATTTAGAGGATTGGTCTAATGGAATGAAGCAGGATTCGTCTCATATATATCAACTTCTTGAAGGAGTGGATGTACATAAGTTGGGGAGAGTGATGCTTCCGGACACTTTAGGTATATTGACTCCATCTGAGACCTATACTTTTATTAAAGATATGGTGAATCGATTTCCGGATATATATTTCGACTTTCATGCCCACAATGATTACGATTTATCTGTGGCCAATGTATTGTCGGCAATGCAGGCTGGAGTAAAAGGAGTGCATACAACGGTTAATGGACTTGGCGAGCGAGCTGGAAATGCGCCATTGGCGAGTGTTGTGGCATTGATTCATGATCATACCGATTTTTCGACGAAGGTAGAAGAACGTAAAGTGGCTTTGCTATCTAAAATGGTGGAGTCGTATTCAGGAATCCGTATTTCTCAAAACTGCCCTGTTGTAGGAGAGAATGTGTTTACCCAATGTAGTGGAGTGCACGCAGATGGTGATAATAAACATGGACTTTATTTTAATGATCTTTTACCAGAACGGTTTGGTCGTATTCGTAAGTATGCTTTAGGAAAAACATCAGGCAAAGCCAATATCGTAAAAAACTTAGAAGCTCTCGGGATTGAAATGGAACCAGCGGAGTTGAAAATTGTTACTGATCGTATTATTGAATTGGCTGACAAGAAAGAGAATGTGACTATCGAAGATCTTCCATATATTATTTCGGATGTCTTGAGAACACAACAGTTGGAGGAGAGAATAAAACTATCAAACTACTCCTTGGTACATACGCAAGGTTTGTACCCGACAGCCACTTTGAGTATCGAAATTGATGGTCAAGTACATCAAGCCACATCGGCTGGAGATGGACAGTATGATGCATTTATGAATTCGTTAAGAATGATCTACACCAAATTGAACAAACCTTTCCCTGCTTTAATCGATTATTCTGTGACAATTCCTCCTGGTGGAAGAACAGATGCCTTGGTGGAAACTGTGATCACATGGAACTATGGTAAGATTTTTAAAACCAGAGGTCTAGAGAGCGATCAGACAGAGGCGGCAATTAAGGCAACCATTAAAATGTTAAACATTATAGAATTAGAAGTAGATAACTATTAATAAGTAAGAGGTGATGAAATTAAATATAGCAGTATTAGCAGGAGACGGCATCGGTCCAGAGATCGTAGACCAAGCATTGAAAGTAGTAAATGCAGTTGCAAATAAATTTGGACATGATGTTTCGACAAAAGAGGGTATAGTAGGAGCTACTGCTATTGATCAAGTGGGAGATCCTTATCCTGAATCAACACATGAAATTTGTATGAGTGCAGATGCAGTTTTGTTCGGTGCTATCGGTGATCCTCGTTTTGATAATGACCCAACTGCGAAGGTGCGTCCAGAACAAGGATTATTAAGAATGCGTAAGCAGCTAGGTTTATATGCAAACCTTCGCCCTGTAACTACTTTTCCCTCTTTGCTACATAAATCACCACTACGAAAAGAGCTTGTTGAAGGAGCCGATTTCCTATGTTTGCGAGAGCTAACAGGAGGTATCTATTTTGGTGCTAAAGGTCGTACAGAAGATGGAAATGGTGCTTATGATCATTGTGTATATACCAAAGAAGAAGTAGAACGTATTTTGCATCTTGCTTATAAGTTTGCATTACAAAGAGATAAACGAGTGACGGTTGTTGATAAAGCCAATGTTTTAGAAACATCACGCCTGTGGAGAGAGGTGGCACAGAAAATCGAGAAAGAGTATCCTGAGGTGGAGACAGATTATATGTTTGTGGATAATGCTGCAATGCAAATTATCCAGTGGCCAAAGAAATTTGATGTGATGGTCACAGAGAACATGTTTGGGGATATTCTAACCGATGAGGCAAGTGTGATCACCGGCTCTCTTGGGCTTCTTCCTTCTGCATCAGTTGGAACACACACGAGTGTTTTTGAACCAATTCACGGTTCATATCCGCAAGCAGCAGGTAAAGATATTGCAAATCCTATTGCAACGATCCTCTCTGCAGCCATGATGTTTGAAACTGCTTTTGACATGAAAGATGAAGGTGCATTGATCCGTAAAGCGGTCTTGGCTTCTATGGATGCAGGAGTGGTAACCGAAGATATCGACAAAGAGAAAAGTTGTAAAACATCGGAAGTCGGAGATTGGATTGCCAACTATATCTCAGTAAACTAGTTGTTTAAGGTAATTTTATCAGATAACGGATACTAGTAAAGGTATTTGTTAAGAAAATAACATAGAAGAAGAGGTGTCCATTACTCTTCTTTTATGCCTATACCTAAGATGATACCTGAATCTAGATTCTTGTTTTGATTATTTCAAATTTAATATATGACAGATTCTTATATACCAAGATCTGCATTAGATGTTGACCACTGTTTATTCTTTGTCTAACAAAAGTGCAGAATTTACATTCTTTTTCATAAGCTGATTGTGTGCTTTGTTTAACTAAGGTCTTGCCTTTTGTATAGGATTAAACCATTGTTCTACTTACGTGAATTGATGGCAAAGGCTTCAAATGGATGATATCCATGGATAAGGCAGTTCATGATAAAGCCCTGCATAGAAAATAAATGTAATTTACGTTGTTTGTATGATGCTGTTCTGCGTTTTACCGTAAAGGATTATTATTTTTTTTCACAAAAAGATGTGCCGTTAATGAGAAATCAATCCCTAAACTAGCTTAGATGTTGGTTTAATTCTTAAGACCGAGTAGAAAGAGGTGAGGTTTTTGTGTGTGGTGAGGTTTTATCATAGTTAAGTATTTATTTGTGATCAAGTTTGTCGTTAAAGGTAATTATTCGGAAGTCTTAAATAGTGAATTATTTTATGTGTTAAAACTAACGAAAGAAAGCGAGTGAGCAAAATAAGAAATATTGTAATTCAGCATCTAGTGCTGATTTAATAATATAGATATATTGACGTCGGGTTAATATAATTAATTCAGTTTATATCGTTGTCATGCATTTATATTTTTTTCTTTCGGATTGTAATAAAAAGCCCCGTGATTAGTACAGCAGTTCCGATAGTTAAGAATATTAGTATTAGAGAAATTCTAATTATCGGGTAATAGTTTAGTTTTCCTATTTTGAATGCGTGTAGTCCTCGATAGAGAAAATTATTTAGTCGTGTGTTGCTATCTTCGTAGTGGATTAATTCTCCTTTTATTAGATCAAATACGAATGTACTCTTCCCCTGATCATTAACTTTAATGGTGAGTTGATTGTTTTCCCCTTTTATCATGTTGATTTCATGATTGGGTAGTAGTTGTTTGAAACGCTCTTTAAGATAGAGAGGGGTCCAAAAGTTTGATTTTACATTACCTAGATTGTAAAAAGTTTCCTGTCCTTCGTGATCTGTCATTTTAGTCATAACCTTTCCTCCAATATTCTTCCATGATATGGCGACAATTGGTTTTGTGTAATCTATTGAAGTAAGATTTTGTTGTACTGTAATGGGGTGTGGAGTCCATATGGATTTTACTTTCTCCTTGACCCCGATAGGTGCCCAGCTAGGAGCAACATAGTATAGTGAAAAGAAGCCACTAAGTGTCCATGTTAAAATAATAAGTCCGGAAGGTAGACCTAATGCAAAATGATATTTATGATTTTTTATTTTATATGGATTGCTTTTTCTTGCTTTAAAGAAAATAATCCAGCCATATAGATAACCAGATACGATGGCTATGAGACAGAAGATACATAGTACTTTAATTACGTTGATCCATGTTGAGGTATGTTGTCTTAGCCATTTGAAGTATAGCCAATGTGGAATGGCTCCAAAATAGGCAATCCAACGTTCTTTTGTCGTAGTCCGCTGTACTACTTCACCTGTACGTGACGATATATAAAGTTGCAAGCCATCGTTGTAGGTGTATTTGTAAATAGGAAGATCTTTTTTTAACCGACTCCATGGTATCCAAGTATCAAGATCTTCTAATATGATCTTTTTTGTTGGTTGTTCTTTCGTTAGGTGTTGGGCATATTGATCGCATGCTACGGGTTTTGTTGTGGTGTAAATACTGAGAAAGACGGTGTCTTTCTCAGTATTGTTAATTTGATTAATCTCTCTCCACCCATAAGCACAATAACTTATTTCTCTATATGATATGACCGATTTGTTGGTAATGACTTTTTTTGGCAACAACGGTTGGTGTTGGTTTACCCACTGTTTTGAGATATGTGGGAATCCCCCTAACAACATAAAGTATCCACTAATAAACCATACTAACATAATAGGAAGAAAAATCAGTCCAAAGATGCGATGGGTTTTCAAAAGAAATTTAGTCATTGTAATTATAGTTTTAGACCTAATGTAACACTCCAGTTGCGACCAGGTGAAGCGATGTATTGATTGGAATAAACCGCTGAATTATAATATAGTTGATCTGTTAGGTTTTTTACGTTTGCTTGTATCCAGTAGTGCTTTTTATCTAATCGAAGACCTATGTTTTGTACTGTCGATGAAGGAAGCAGGTAGGTGTTGCCACTATCTGAAAATTGTGTGTCGGTATATACCATTCCCCACCATGCCGAGAGGCCTTTAAACATCCCTTGTGATAGTTTATATCTCACACGACCATAGGCCGTATTTTGAGGAGAAAAAGCTCCTTGTTGATCTTTCGAGTCTAGTGTCTTATTGTAGCCATAGCCACCATTTATATCTAATGCTTTTGTTACGTAATATGTAATATCTAGCTCCAGCCCTGTCGAGTTTATCTCTCCAATTTGGCCATAAACGTTTTTATTATCTTCTTTTCCCAAATAAGACTTGATATTGTTCTTGGTGATTTTATATGCTGTTGCTTGAGCAGATAAATTATTACGTTCGACCTTTATCCCTAGTTCATATTGGATACCGGTCTCAGGATCAAATATTTTGTCATCTCCTGATGGTGTTATCTTGTTTCCATTGGTGTCTTTGTAGATATAGTTCGCATTGTATGTCTCTCTATAAGGTTTGTAGAAGTTCGAAACAGATCCAAAGAGCGATACATTGTTTGCTACTTCATAGACCATACCTAGCTTATAGGAGAAAGCATGATCGGTATATGATCCTTTGTTATCGATATTACTTTTGTTTTTATGCTCATCTACTTTTGCTACCTCTTTATTGAAGAAGAAGTTATCTAATCTTCCACCTATCATAATCTTAAAATGTTTGGTGATATCAATAAGATCTTGCATGTTGATCCCTACAATAACATCATCATAGGTGTTTACAGCAGATAGTTTATGGTGTATCTCTCCTTGATTTAATATGGGATTATCAACAGATATAACTGCATGTTCTCCTGGTCCCCAAACATCATCTTTGCCATATCCTGTATATGAATCACGGAACGTTTGGAAATAGTTGATGCCACTAGCCGTGTGATGTTTCATCCCCAACAGATTAAATGTTGAATGAAAGACAAGTGTGGATTGTATTGTTTTTGTTTTGTGTTGAAATCGAAGTGGATAGCTTCGTTTAATTTGATTGATGTCGATATATTGTTTCTGATCCTCTTTCATGTAGTAGTGGTCTTTTTCCTCTGTATCTGAAGTGATATAAGTCAATTCTTCAGTGGAAAAATAGTCTATATCATCATTATTGAAAGATGTGGTCAGGTCTAGGTAATTATTGTGGGTGAACTGATGTTTCCAAGATAAGTAGATATTTTGATTCGTTGATTTTAGAAAATCTGTAGGATCATTGTATCTCTGGTCAGGGCTCATATTACTTGGTAGCTCCCCTTTGTTGTATATCTTTGTGTCGTTTTTACTGCTGAATATGTCATTTTTGAATGCTGGAGTTCCTGCTTCTGTATCATACTGATCATCAAAAGCTCCAAGGCGTAATTGTAACTCATCCTTATCTGAAGCTTTCCAACCTAAAGCAAAATATAGATTGTTTTTATTGACACCATTATCTCTCCATCCATCCGATCGAAGTATATTCCCGTCAAGGCGAATGGCTAGTTTGGAACTAATCTGTTTACAGTAATTTAGTTGGAAGTCATTGGTATTATATGATCCGGTATTAAAAGATATTCGCCCTTCTTCTTTATCCCATGGTGATTTTCGCACAATATTAATAATACCACCAACAGATGAGCCTCCATATAATGCCGATGCAGGTCCTTTGATGAATTCTACTTTTGAGACGTTTGATAGTGAAGTCATAGGAGCACTGCTAGAATAGACCATACGATAATCAATTTGTCCATCTTGCATGACTACCGGTTTGTCAAAACCTCTCAAACGGAAAGTTTGAAATCCGCCATAGTTCATTCTTGTTTTAACACCAGTGGTATAATCAAAAGCTTCATTGATACTGTGAATATCTAATTCTTCTAAAGTTTTTCCTGAAATAGTGCTGGTTGCAGTTGGAATGTACTTCAGTGGAACATCTAGTTGGAGCGCATTTTCACGTGGATGAATTTGATTGGCATGAATTGATACTTCATGAATCGAGATTGTGTCTTTTTCTAGTTTCTGTGCGTAGGTAGTGACACAGATGAGTGTAGTGATTAGCGTTAAAAATGTTGTTTGTTTCATTATATGTTCAATTTTAAATAAGTGTTTTCCCTATTCAAAATCGAACTATCAAGTCATAGATATCCATTACTAAGAGATGGTATTCTCTTAGCTTTTTTACCTAGCCATTAATCCCGATAGCCGATTTATTAAATAACTTAAAGAAGTAGGTTTTCTGACTTTGGATCCTTTAGTTGTTCCTTCCCAATACAATTTAAGTATCAGTGGTTCTAACAACTAGGTTTACTTTTATCCATTACAGCTGCGGGTACAGTCCTTGATTTTCACAAGATTCCCTAATAAACAGACTAGTATGTCCGTTTATGTTCCATCTAAAAACATGCAATGATAGGAATTATTTTCACCAATAACCTATTTTTAATGACCAATAGTTGTAATTTTTATTCAAGATTTCTTACTTATTAACTTGAAAAGTCGTTAATTTACCTGCGATTGCTATAGAACAAATTCAAATAAACACTAATGAACAAAGTTAAGTATGCCCCTTTTTATCTAGCTTCTCTTCTCCCTTTTTGGGTGTTATATATATTCTCTGATATTGGATTCATTCTCTTATATTGGGTTATACGGTATCGCCGTGATGTTGTTTCGTCTAACTTGATGCATGCATTCCCAGAGAAAACAATTGCGGAACGGAAGAAGATAGAACGTGGTTTTTATCGCTATTTTTGTGATGTTTTCTTAGAGATGTTAAAAGTGCTTACGGTCTCTGAAGAGTCGATAAAGAAACGATATGTTGTAGAGAATAGTGAATATATCGAGGATCTTTTTCGTCAAAATAAGAGTGTTGTTTTATATGCCACACACCATGCAAATTGGGAATGGTTTTCGATCTTTCCATTAAGTATATCACATCATGTAACGGCTTTTTATAAGCCTCTTAGAAATAGTTATTTCGATGGATTGATGTTATTGCTACGTGAACGTTTTGGTGTGGAGTGTATCCCATCAAAGAAGGGGTATAGGGCTTGTTTGAAACAACGTAGAGATGGTGTAGTCGCGTTGAATTGTATTATTGGTGACCAATCTCCCAAAGAGAACTCTGGATCATATCGCACAACGTTCTTAAATAGAGAAACATCATTTTTTACTGGGGCTGATGTTATTGCAAAAAAGACGAACCAGTGTTTGGTTTATCCTCAGTATTCCAAAGTGAAGCGTGGTTACTATCGGGTAACGTTGAAAGAGATACATCACTCTCCTTCAGAGGTGAATGATTTCTCATTGATAGATGCATATGTTGAATTGTTAGAGGAATCATTGCATGCATACCCTGATATGTGGTTGTGGAGTCATAAGCGTTGGAAAAGATAATTATTATCTTTAAATTAGATTTCATAAGTGATAATCTATACCAATTCTTAAAATAAACTACTTATGAAAGGCAAACTTCTCTGTTTGTTATGTATTCCATTGTTTATGATGTGTAAAACATCTAAAATTGCTCAAACTTCAACATCAAATTCAACCAATGATCCATGTGTTAAAGTTATAACTCAAGAACCAATAGATGAGTTGTTGAGTCAAAAAAATGAAAATATTCGCTTAGCATTGGCATATTCAAAAGAAAGAATGCAGAATTATGATTATAAAAATGCATTAGATACTTTAGAGAGTATGTACTCAAGGGGGAACTATAATAGAAGACTTTTACTACAGTTAGAGTCTATTCGCTTTATTATAGGAGATTATCCATCATGTATCTCACTACTTGAAAAAATGGATAAGGATGAGCCTTTATCTTTTCAACTTTCGGTTCATAAGGGGATCGTATATCGAAAATCAGGGAATCTTTTTAAAGCAAAAGATCTTTTCTTACAAGGACTAGAGAAAGATTCTACCAACATCTTTTTGTTAGAGCAAGTGGGAGATATGTCTAAGAAAATCAGTGGCTTGGATCAGTATCAACTGTACTACCTGAAAGCGATAAAATATGGTGCTTCAGTCTCAGTGCTGAATAAATATTTATCCTATTTAATGGAGAATAAACAATATGAGGAAGCGCTAGATGCTGTCTATTTATATGGGCCTAAGTTAATGACTCCATATAAATCTCTTCGTATGAACTATGGCATAATACTCTATCGACTTAAGAGATATTATGATTCATTTGATATATTCAATAAGTTGATTGAAGAGAATACTCATCGCTCTCTATGTTACTATTATGCTGGATTATCTCTGTGTCAAAATAAGAAGTATAAAGAAGCGATCCCATTTTTGGAGTATTACATCGAAAATGCATTGGGTGGGTTGAGTTATTCGCCTTATTATGTATTGGGATGTTGCTATCTAGAGACCAAAGATAATGAAAAATCATTGAAGATGTTTAACGAGGCTGCCGATATGATTTATCCTGATGAAGAAGAGATTGTATCAGTTTATTCTAAAATGGCAGATGTCTATAGTGCACAGAAGAGATATAAAGAGGTTGCAGAGTCGTTAGAAACCATTGTTAAATTGTTTCCCGATGAAGAGTACGCTCTATTTCAGATGGCCCTATTACACCACTCAAAGACAAAAAACTATAAAGAGGCCGCTGTTTATTATCGCAAGGTATTGAAGAGTGTCAATCCAAGTGATACTGCCGATAATGAGTTGAAGAAGTATTTTTATGAAACCTCTAAATCAGAGTTGAAGAAGTTGGAGAAACATCTATTTTGGACCAAATAATACTGCTATGAATAGAGAATCCATTAGTCCCTTTGGCTAATGGATTCTTTAGTTAACTATTTTTTATGAAGTCCACACTCCTTAGTATCTGGTGATTCCCAGTACCAACGTCCAGCTCTAACATCTTCACCATCCATTATTGCTCTTGTACATGGTTGACACCCTATGGAAGGATAGCTCTTGTCGTGCAATGTATTATATGGGATTCCTTGCTCATTAATATAAGCCCACACATCATCTTCGCTCCAATTAATTAATGGATTTACTTTGATCATCTTATTGCCTTCGTCCCATTCTACAATATTCATATCAGTGCGAGTGACAGATTGCTCTTTACGAAGACCACATATCCACACATTGAGTCCTTTAAAGGCTCTCTTTAAGGGTTGGATCTTTCTTATTTGACAACAACGTTTTCTTTTCTCAACACTCTCAAAGAATAAATTGATCCCTTCTGTATTAACCATCTCTTCTACAGCAGAAGCTTCTGGAAAATAAACAGCCATTTTAGTATTATATTTTGCGTTGGTTCTGTGAATAAGATCATAGGTTTCCGGAAAAAGTCGACCTGTATCAAGGGTGAATATTTTAGCCTCTTTGTCAATGGATATAACCATCTCTGTTAGTACCTGATCTTCTGCTCCAAGACTTGAAGCGAGTGCGATTTCATCTTTGAATTTATTTAGAAAAAAAGAAAGGATCTCTTTAGATGATTTATCTTTCAATTGGTCATTCCACAGCGTGATTTGTTCTCTCATTATTACCTCTTTTATTTATCGTTTAAGAAACAAATTGGTTTGAGTACAAAGATACAAAATGAGTATTGATAGTGAAGTCTATGATCCTGTTTTTATAAACTCAGAGTTGAATCAACTCTTCATATTCCAGATTATAGTTTTAAAGAGATGTTTTTATGATGCCTTTATGTATACTAATTTGAAGTCTGTCAGAATGACTAGATAGATAGGAACGTTGTAAGAAATATCCATCAGCCGATCAAGATCATATTAAACATCTTATACGGTAAATGTATTGTGATTGTCAAATTGTCGATATCCTAATATATCTAGAGGATATTAAGTATACTTACAGGAGTAATACACTAACACAGGGTCTGTTCATAAAATTTAGGCGGCAAAGAACTTGCTTGTCTTCATTAACCTGTTTATTATGAGTGGTGTAATGGCGTGTGTTGATTCTTGTATTCCATGGTTTAGGGACTTTAAATTACCTTCTCCAAAATTGACATCTCTTATTCGATTCATGACTTCGATTTTACAATGATTCCTTATAGGCCCTGCAATTTCAGCTACATCTCCATTATAATTCGTGATATAATATCGGATTAATCACTTTGTTTGCCTGTACTTATAGTATAACTTGTCCTTGTTACCTTAATCATCTTACAGGTGCCGCTTTTCGACTATCTTGGATGTAGCATTTCTGTATTTATTGCATATATCTCATAATCTCTTTGATCTATTCTACCATGATATTTATCGATTTCTGACCACACGTCATCTGCAACAAGATGTTCTGATGTATGGATTAAATCTTCTTTCAGGAACTTCTGGTTTGCTTTTATTTGAGTCAAATAAAAACGATTGTTTTGTTCAATGTCAGATAATAATCCTGCAGAGTTATGCTTAGCATCTAAACTTATTTTTGCTGTATTTGGCATCTCCTTTATAGATTCCATGACAACCTCTTTTTTACTCTCTTTTGTTCCATCATAGTAACCTAAAAGATGTTGTTGCTTTGTCAAGTGTGATGAAGCATAAACAATGCTCAACCCTCTAGTATTTTTGCATTTAAATCGATGCTTTCTCTTAATTCTTTTCCATCAATAGCATACCACTCAGACGAATCCTGTTTACTTGTGTGGATTGACAAGAAGGAGATGAAATCTAACGAAGATAAGATTCTATATAACTGAACTCGGCTAATACAACAATCAATATCCTTCTGTAAACAAACACATAGATTCTCGTAGTTACGTAACATATTACGATGAATCTTACTCAGGGTTAGATGGCCATAGCTTCTCAAAATAGAGATCACTAGAAGTGTCATTACAAAGGCTAACTCATGCTTACGTTAAGAGTTATTTCTTGTATCATTAAGGTTTATTCATAGGTCGTTGTAAAATAGTCTAATTTTGCTGTTCGAAAGGTCGTTGCAAGTGGAGATGATGCAACAGGTGTTCTTGTTGTAGATGCTGAAACCGGAAAGATAAAAGAGTATAGCATAGAAAATTCACTAGTTTGGATTGATCGTATTCAGCCAGAAAGGTTTATATCACAGCAACTAAACGATTGGGGTAGATATGTTAATGGTTTTAGCAATTTGTCAAACCAAGGGAAATTACAAACGACTGATGGCATTTCATTAGTTTATGGTAATGATGGAAAATCTTACTGGTACTCTGGATTGACATCCGTTGGTGCAGATGAAGGAACTGTTGGTTTTGTAATGGTAAATACTAGAACCAAAGAGACCGTTTGGTATCGTCAGGTCGGAGCTACAGAACAGGCAGCAATGCAGTCTGCGATGGGTAAAGTATAGGAGAAAGGATATAAAGCGAGTTTCCCAATTACTTACAACATTAATGGTGTACCTACTTATGTAATGTCATTGAAGGATAAGGGAGGTTTATCTAAAATGATTGCAATGGTCTCTGTAAAGGACTACACGATTGTAGGCGTGGGAAGTAGTATAAAAGAAGCATCACGCAGCTACAAGAACACATTACATCAACTTAGTGGAAACTTTACTCCTGATCAATTTGAAAACCAAATTGAGGTTCCCGGAACCATTCTACGTTTTGGACAGGATGTCAGAAATGGTAATTCTAGTTACTATATACAACTTAAGGAGTATCCAGAAATTATTTTTGTAGGAAGTAGTTCAATCTCAAATGAATTTACCATATCCCATGTCGGAGATTCTGTAAGTCTTAGAATTGATGATCTTTCAAGTTCACTTATTGATGTAATCTCATTTGATAATAAGGATATTACTCAAAGACAAAAGGTGGAAAAGTCCCTATTTATAACGAAGTAGGGATAGATAACAGCACTATAGCTATATCCATAAACTAGTCTAAAGTTATAGTGCTGTTTAAATGTTAAGATTATGCTAAAGAGTTGGATTGTATTGATAAATGTATATATTTGTTAAAAAAAAGTAGTGTTGTAACACTTTTAAACAAATATACTGTTTTAAAGAGGCAAGATGAAGTGCTTTTACTTGTTCAATTAAAGTGTTATAATTTAATATTAACGAATCCCTTTTTATTATGAACAAATTCTTATTTTCAATTATATGTATGTTTGGTGTATTGCCGATGTTTGGTCAAGACTTAATTGTTACTACTTCTGGAGACTCTATTGAATGCCATGTTATAAAAGAGAAGTCAACAAAAGTCAAGATCGAACAACAGTCAGACAAAGAAGTCATTCAATACTATATATCAAGACAAATAATTAAAGAGATCTTTAAGGGATACTATACAAGGCTAAGTCCTCAAGATTTTACATTATCTTCTAATTCCACTAACAATAATGAGAGTAATTTAGTAGAGGACGATTGTATAACTTATGAGAATGAGGTGGATGCTCCACCTAGAGTTCCTGCAGTTTTTTTCTCGGTAGAATATGGCGCTAATTATTTAGGACTTAAGGATCAGAATAATGGAAGTACAGTATCTACAGGTGGTGGATTTTGGAAAGTAAACTTTAGCCCCATCGATTTGAATGGAGGTTCTATCGGGTTTACATTTATGCAAACAGGAACCTATTCTCCAAATGGTAAAATTGGAACAAGATCGTCTTTTAATGCTTATATGTTATCATTACGCATTGGTCCTTTTTTAAGAGGGACAGAAGGAAGTCCTTATGTTGATTTTGGATTGGGAGCAGGATCTTATAACCTTACATACATAGGAGAGGATAAGAAATCTTTTGATGCCTCAAGGTTTGCAACAAGTTTATCTGCTGGCTATGTCGTGAAAATAATAAATGGGGTAAACATTGTTTTTTCTGCGGGCATATTAGTAGTTTATGGCTCTGAACTAGAAAAACATTATGATCCAGATGAACCCAATGGATATAAATATTCTCCTGAGATGCTTGCATTACAGTTAAATGCAAGTATCGGGATAATGTTCGGACATTGATGTTTAATAGTTATATTTAGTACCTTGAAAATAGCACATATTAGAATTTAGTATTGGTTATATTATTATGAGAAAGAGTAGTCATCTCTCTACCTTGTTTCTAATCAAAGTGGTAGTTTTATGAAACGGGTCATATCCACAGTATTGTTATTTCATGTTTAAGTGTGCTTGCTGAGGATATTTTAATATTAAATGATGGTAGGTACAAGGGGAAATACTATCCATTGACAATACTTCTGTTACAATTAAGGTGATTAATACAGGTCAATCAGTCAACGTAATTTATCCACTAAAGGATATTTCTTATTAATATCCCTAATCAAAAGAGAGAAAGGAATCCAATCACCTTAATTTGTAAATTTAATAGATAATTATTTTTATTTAGGAGTATACGTCAGAATCAGACCTGTATGTCGGACTTAAAATTATAGGATTGATGATGGTTTTATCAACATAAGTATTAACTCCACTTATGCTTTGATTCTAACTAGCTATGGAGATCAAAACCGCGGTTTTTGAATAGACTACTTAGGAACCAATAGTTCTATGGATATTCTTAAAAGTATCTTGAGGATTTGAGTAATTTCATGTGTATAACCAGTTCTCTTTATACATCCACTGATTGTTTTTGAAATAGAGGAAAATGATGAGTTCACCATTTCTAGAAACACTCGCTTTATAAAGTGGGGAGATTGCCATTAACGGAAGTAAATCAAATACATAAACTCCGTGGGATTCATCGCTTTTAAAATCAAATCAGATATAAAAAAGAAGTCCATTCCGTCTTGAGGTAACTGCAGTTTATTTGTGGAATTTCTTCAAGCACTCCGCATCCTAATAACGTAAATAATATCAGGATGCTATAGCCAATTTACCGTATTCCAAAGTGGATTAATATGGGGGTGATTGTCATTATTTTAAAACAATATTCCATCTAAAACCTAATGAGCGAGACTTGCAGGAGTTGGTATTGTGGGGTTAAGAATAACGGTCTCCCTTTATTTGGTCGTCAAAGTTGTATGGATTATATTATTATAAGACCTATGATAACTGATTCTCAGGATTATCTGTGTCTTTATGTTTTGTTCGACAGTGACCTATTACCCATAATCTCCGTAAAAGCGAATCTAGAACTTTTGCACTATTGATTATATCCCGTCAATTTCTAATACTTTGTGGTCCATGACATACCAAAGGTAGCCTTTTACATTCTTGAATCCCATCGCATTTAAGTCATCAATATAACCTTTGACTTGTCTTTGGTGTTTTATCACGTCAGCATCCCCTGTCTTGTAGTCCACTACTATTGCTTCGTGTCCGCGAAGTAAGATCCTATCTGGTCGATGGTTACCTTGCTTACCACTTCGAACGATTTGACGTTCGTTAATTACTTGATAAGATCCATCAAACCAAGGTTTGATTTGATCTAGTTGTAGTGCCTCCTTAAGCACTTTTGAAAGTGTCTCCATCTCCTCTTTGGTTAATGCACCATCAAAATATAGAGCTCTAATTTGCATCTGCATCTCTTTATGATTGGCAGACTTCTCAAGTATTTGGTGAACTAATGTTCCATAGTTAATCTTTTGAGATCGTTCACTTGGATTAATTTCAAAGAATAATTCGGAGTTCTTACGTATGGCGACCTTATCGATATAATTACCAATATGGATCTCAGGTAATTGTATTGATTTTGCGGAAGGAAACCCTTTGGTCGTTATATTTTTGACTTCTTGCTTACTCTCTTCTCGCAATGGAGCATCCCCGAAAGCAAAAAGATTATTCTCGATGTCAAAATATTCGTTGAATTCAATAAAACGTTCTCTATCATCACTATCCATCGCAGGCATTGAATTCATCATATGAAAGATCAAATCTCCAACACTTTTTAAGGTCTTCGATTTTTTCTTCCCCTGTGGGACTCCCAACCACAATGCCTCTTCAGCTCTAGTAAGAGCCACATAAAGGAGGTTTAGATTATCGATGGCCCCCATAATCTTTTCTTGATAATAGTATGGAGCAAAAAGAGATTTAGCCATTGTATTACTGTATTGGACAGGAATAGTACTCAGAGAGGTAAATGGTACTTCATCGGTTTGACACCAAAGAGTATTTGGCAGTTGGGCTGAAGGGTAGAGGTCCCAATTACAAAAAGGGATCATTACAACCTTAAACTCTAACCCTTTAGATTTATGTACTGTATATATCTTAATGGCATCAATTTCTTCCGATAGAACGAGTGTCTTATGAGAACCTTTTTGGTCCCACCACTCGACAAATGAAGCAATATCGGCAGACTCCATTCTTGTATACTCCAATATACTGTCTAGAAGAGATTGAAGATATGGCCACTCATTGTGTATTTTCTCAAGGTGGAAATAGTTAATTATGAGTTCAGCTAGTTCATATAATGGGCGGAATCTTAAGCTTTCCAATGTATCTTCATTTAAAAACTGATCCATAAAATGGAAGCTAAAGATCTCATTACAGTTAAATATCTCATCATCAGTTTGTGGAAATGGATTATCTAATAATAAGGATAACTGTCCATCGGAAGTGTTGGTGCGTATCTTATTTTGGATGGCTATGTCCAATTTAGGGAAAATATAACGCAAGAAAATACCTTTCATAAAAGCATAATCCAAGGTATTCATATCAATAAGATACTTTAGTGCATGGATTACAAACTGAACTGTGAGGGCATTGGCAATATAAAGAGAGTCATTAGATACGACTTTAAGCTCTGTATTATTCGATGACGAGGCATATGCCATGATGTGGTTTGCAATAAGATTCCCTTCGGAAACTTTACGTACTAAGATAGCCATATCACCGTAACGATAGCCTTGATTACGGTAGCTATCAATTTGTGTGAGCATCAGGTTAAGTGACTCTTCATTCACATCTAATTCTTCTGAAGGAATAAACTCAACATGAACTTGTCCGTGGTTCTCTTTCTTTCCCGAATACTCTTGAAACTGCCCTTTATATGCCTCCGTAATACGTTGTTTAAGGTCTCCTTTGATTGTATCTTCGATTGGTCGTGTTTCAATATCATCATTAAAATCTGATTGGACTATAGCTGAGCCATAATGAAACATGGTATTGTTGAATGTAATAATATTTTTGGTGCTTCGCCAATTGGTGCCTAGTGTTACATCCTCTGGTTGATAGTGTCGCAAATCGTAAGGTACTTGTTTGGCAAGAAGCTGCCAATCACTATTTCTCCAACGATAAATAGACTGTTTAACATCTCCAACAACCATCGAGAAGCTTCCTTCGGAAAGCGCATTGTTAATTAATGGAAAGAAATTCTTCCACTGAAGCTTAGATGTGTCCTGGAACTCATCTAGCATAAAGTGTTTATAGGTTTCACCCATTTTCTCGAAAACAAATGGCGAACTGTCATCCTCTATCACGGACAAAAGTAATTGTGAAGAATCTGAGAGAAGCAAAAGATTCTTCTCTTTAGATATCTCAGAAACATGTTTTGCAATATCCATTATCACACCAATACCTCGAAGTTGAGGAAGAATTAGCTTTGCTGTATAGACTCTTGGCGAATCAGATTCTATCAATGTAAGGATGGACTTTAAATCGTCATTTAAACCCTCTATAAAAAGCCTTTCAATCTCTGCTTTAACTCCATTGGGCTTAGTTGCAGTGACCCATTCTGAAGCATCATCAATAGCTTTAAGTGCCCTGCTACCGAGTTCAAAGTAATAATCTTCCTTGTCCGTAATCTTGTAGAAAGTATTGGCAACTCCTGACTTCCCAAACTTAAAGTCCGTAATAACCACACTAGAATTGTCAATCATCTCTACTGCATGAGAGCCTATCGCTTTCATACGATCTTCATAGTTTGATATAACAGATTTTAGATTAGTAATATAGTCCTGAAGAAATGATCTGTCACGTAATTTATCAATAATCTCAGGACCAAAGTTCTTAAAATTCTCTTGAAATATAAGTGCACCCTTATTCTCTAACTCTTGTCTAAAATTCCACCGCTTTCCTTGCTCTATTCTGTCATCTGCATACTCTAAAAGCCACTGCTTCAATGGTAGGTTATGATCGATGTCCATAAATAATCGATCTACTGCTTCACTTAAAATTTGCTGATGATCTAGCTCCGGATTATAAGCCGCATGCAATTGTACTTCTCTGGAAAACGATCGAATAACTTTTTGAAAGAAACTGTCAATGGTACTTACCGAGAAGCGAGCATAATCTTTAAGAATCTTCGATAGAATGGAATGAGCTACTTTACGTACATAGTTCTCTGGCTTATTTAATTTCTTACATAGTGCTTCCAGATGATCCGACTCCTCACCTTTGGCAATAATCGAGAGTTCCTGCAAAATACGACTCTTCATCTCAGAGGTTGCTTTATTAGTAAAAGTGACAGCAAGAATATTACTATATTTTAGAGGATCCTCTAGAATAAGTAACAAGTACTCTCGGGTAATACTATAAGTCTTTCCTGATCCTGCAGATGCTTTGTATATTTTAAAGAAACTCATGTAGTGCAATAAGAAATAGTTAATGATTATCAAAGATACAAATGTCACACAATTCTTAGTCAGCTTTTCTAACTTTATTGTCTATTACCATCAGCTCTGATTTTATTATTCCTATTTTTGAGGAAAAAATTCACTGTAATGGAACATTCAAAAAATACGCTCATTCAGATAAACCAATATGGAATGGGGCATGGTGACCCATCTCTTGCCATCAAACTGATGGGGAGTTATCTAAAGCTTATACTAGACGATGATCGTCTACCTAAGATCATCTCCTTCTATAATGCAGGAGTTAAACTTCTGCATCGAGATAGTCCTGTGTTAGAGACATTGAAACAAATCGAAGCACAAGGAGTAGTGTTATTGGCATGTAAAACTTGTCTATATTTTTATGAAATGAGTGAACTGAAAGAGGTGGGTATTGCAGGTACCATGATGGATATTATCACCTTGCAAGCCAATGCATCAAAAGTGATAACACTTTAATGAGAGGATAAATAGGGGTATCGGAATGGAAAATAGAAGGATATTGGAGTTAGTTAAGTTGGCACTAAAAGCCTCTTCTGTTAAACAGAAAGAGGTGATTCAGCAACTATGGAGTGGTTATGGGAATTTGTCTCGCTGCAGAGTCGAAGGACGAGAATTCAATCATGTCATTGTAAAGCATATCAAAACAGCTTCGATGAATCATCACCCTAGAGGGTGGAACACTTCATTATCACATGAGCGAAAAGTGAAATCCTACCAAGTAGAGATTGCATGGTATCAGCAATACGCAGAACTATGTGACGATCATTGTCGAGTGCCACACTGCCTTGCAGTATTAGAAGATAATGGCGATCAGATTATTGTGATGGAAGATCTTGATGTTGCAGGTTTCCCTATGCGAAAATACGATCTTTCCATGGATGATATCTTTACCACATTAAGATGGCTTGCATTCTTCCATGCAAAACATATACACACCACCCCAGAATCTCTATGGGAGATTGGAACTTATTGGCATTTAGACACACGTCCGGATGAGTTGCAAGTCATGAGTGACAAAGCGCTCAAGGGTGCAGCTGCTGCAATAGATGAAAAACTAAATAGTGCCAAATATTTAACTTTAGTTCATGGAGATGCTAAAGTCGCAAACTTCTGCTATGCTCCTGACGGATCACAAGTGGCTGGTGTAGACTTTCAATATGTAGGAGCAGGCTGCGGAATGAAAGATGTTGCTTACTTTGTAAGTAGTTGTCTCTATGAGTCCGATTGTGAGAGATATGAGACCACTCTATTAGAGCAATACTTCTCCTATTTAGAGGAGGCGATGAATTTATATCACCCCACCCTTCCATTTCGTGAAATAGAGGAGGAGTGGAGAGCGTTATATATCTATGCTTGGACCGATTTCTATCGATTCTTACAGGGATGGAGTCCTGATCATTGGAAGATCAATGGTTATAACCAAAAACTTGCCAGACAAGTGATTCAACAACTAAAAACAAAGAAGTAAATATGTCGTATCGCCATCTTGATTTAGATCACCTCTGCGCTTTAGCTATCCAGGCAGCACAAAAAGCTGGAGCGTATATCGCAACCCATAGCTTCCAAGATATAGATGTAGAGTATAAAAGTGTAGGAACCTCCGTTGCATCTTCTGTATTTACTGAAGTCGATATGCAAAGTCAGAAGATTATAATTGATATGCTTTCTGCCTCATGCGACCTGTATGATATAGGGATGTTAGCCGAAGAGTCGGCAGAGGATACGGACCGTTTGGCGAAAGAGCTATTTTGGGCTATTGATCCACTAGATGGTTCTTTACCATTCATTCAACAGACTGCCGGTTTTGCTGTATCCATTGCGTTGGTAACAAAAGGAGGAGAGGCAATTCTTGGGGTTGTATATGATCCAGTACTATCTACAACTTATCATGCCATAAAGGGTAATGGAGTATTTCGAAATAATAGGCCCTTGGTTACACCTTCCATGGACTCTTCTACCTCGTTTCTAACATGGCATATGGACCGTTCTTTGTTGAAACAAAAGGAGATGGATGTTTGGAAAACAGAGCTAACCAAGATCGCAATGGATCTAGGGTATCAAGGTTTACGTATCGAATCTTCTACTGGCGCTGTTATGCATGCGATCGCAGTTGTAGAATCTTCTCATGCCATCTATCTTAAACCACCTAAAACCAAACAAGGGGGTGGATCGATTTGGGATTTTGCGGCGACCTCTATTATCGCAATGGAGGCGGGAGTTGAGGTCTGTAATTTTCAAAAAAGACCTTTAAACCTTAATGATTCAGAAACACACTTTATGAACAAACAAGGGATTATCTATTGTAATGTGTCCAAGATATTGGATTGTTTATAATTGTAATACTGTTAGGGTAAAAAGATGTATTTATCGTTAAAAGATATTAGCTTATTCTTGAGATAAATACATCTATAGTACTATAACTTAAATCCACTTATCAAGTTCAGAAGTCTCTATCTCTTGTGTCAGAAATTTGATGTTCTTAGTTACCTTTTGGATATCCCAATTCCACCATTGTAACTCTAATAACTTTTGAATCGTATCCTCCGAAAACCTTTTCCTTATAAGCTGTGCGGGGTTTCCTCCAACAATATAGTATGGGGCAACATCTTTCGTTACGACGCTTTTTGATGCGATAATTGCACCATCTCCAATTGTTATTCCAGGCATAATAGTAACATCTGTTCCTATCCAAACATCGTTTCCAATCACCGTATCACCCTTAAAGGGGCTTTCAATAGAAGTTAGTTTTGAATCACTCCAGTCACCACCAAAAATATAAAATGGATACGCAGAAACACCATCCATCTTATGGTTTGCTCCATTCATAATAAAGGATACGCCTGAGGCGATCATACAGAATTTACCGATGATAAGCTTATCCCCAATAAAATCGAAGTGGTATTTCACATTCTTCTCGAAATTCGTTACATCTTCTTGATCATCATAATAAGTGTAATCACCGACAAGGATATTTTTGTTTTGAATAATATTTTTAAGAAAACAGAGCTTCTTATAGTGTTCTAATGGAAAAGTGTTGTTTTTATTAGGTATCATAATTAAACTTTTGTCGTACGTTATAAACTATATGCTCATTATTCATAACCATATATGGCTTATTGTGTTCATTCAGATTACTATTTAGATAGAGGAACACCTTGCGGTTATCATCAATTAAATGGTAATAACCTTTGATTATCGTTGTATGTTATTTAGCAAATAGCATTCATACAAAAGATTAAACAGTTTACCATTTTCGAGATTATACACTTTGTGATTAAAATAGTGTATCAATTATGATGCGCAGTAGTCCCATAATCTTGTATTCATTCAAAATAAGAGTATTGGAACTATTTTGGAGCTGATTATTTATATATAATATCAAAATATTATTAGGTTTACAGTGTTCTAGTCTGTTATGGTTAAATCTTGCGGGTGGAATGAAGAGTAGATGAATTGAGACTGAGAACCCATTGACTAAACTGATTAAATATGGAATATAGAAAACTTCTATTAATGGTGTTGTGTTGTGTTGTGAGTACATCCTTCGCTAGTAAAAAGAATGATTGGGAAAACCAATTTGTGATTGGTGAAAATAAACTGCCTACACATGCATCTATAATCCCATACGACAATGTGAGTATGGCACTAGATATGGATGAAAATATTTCTTCAAGAATTAAGAGTTTGAATGGTACTTGGAAGTTCAATTGGGTAAAGTCGCCTAACGAACGACCTTTAGATTTTTATCAAAAGAATTACGATGTATCTTATTGGGATGATATAGAGGTTCCATCTAACTGGCAAATGAAGGGGTATGGTGTGCCTATATATACCAATAAACCATATCCATATGCTAAGGATCGTCCACGTATTATGACGCCTGTACCAGATAACTTCACAAAAAGTAAATATCCAAATCCTGTCGGATCATATAAACGTACTTTTACGATTCCCAACAACTGGGATAGAAAGACGGTATTCTTACACTTTAGAGGAGTGAAGAGTGCTATGTATGTTTGGGTAAATGGAGTGAAGGTCGGTTATAGTGAGGGATCAATGACTCCTGCAGAGTTTGACATTACCAATGTGTTGCAAGAGGGCGAGAATCAGATTGCTGTTGAGGTGTACCGATGGAGTGACTCTAGTTATATCGAGGATCAGGACTTTTGGAGACTTTCAGGTATATTTAGGGATGTACTATTGGTTGCTAGACCAAAACATCACTTGAGAGATCTTTATTTCAAAACAAAATTATCTTCAGACTACTCTTCTGCGGATATCGACTTGGATTTATCCTTTATTGGTAAAGGTCGCACATTAAAATATAAAGCCTATCTACTTTCTCAGAATGGAGGAGATAGAATAGTTATTGGAGAAGGCATATCAAGTGGGAAAAGCAAAAAAGATCGCCTTTACACATTAAACAAAAAGATTAATAAACCTCTCCTTTGGTCTGCTGAGATCCCAAATTTATATAGTTTAGTGGTAGAGCAGTATGACAACTCTGGAAGATTAGTTGAGGTGATCTCATCAAAAGTCGGTTTTAGGGATATTGAGATTCGGGATCAGCAATTATGGGTCAATGGCAAAAGTATCACGATTAAAGGAGTGAACCGTCATGAACACGATCCAATTCTTGGGCGTGCAATAACTAAGGAATCGATGCTTCTGGATGTCAAACTAATGAAGCAGTACAATATGAATACTGTGCGTACAAGTCATTATCCAAACCATCCTTATTGGTATGAACTGTGTGATCAGTACGGTCTTTATGTAATCGATGAAGCCAATTTAGAGTCTCATGGCTATGGTTTTGGTGAAGAGGGACTAGGTCACGACACTTCTTGGGAGAAAGCAATGGTCGACAGAGAGGTATCTATGGTCGAGAGAGACAAGAATCATCCATCGATTATTATGTGGTCACTGGGTAATGAATCAGGGCCAGGAGTGAATTTTAAGGCTTGTAGAGAAGCCATAGAAAAGATAGATACTTCTAGAGTGATTCACTATGAAGGAATGAATGAGATTGCAGATGTCGAATCGATTATGTATCCTAAAATATCGATCATCGAACGTGAAGCCAAAGAAGATAATCCACAACCATATTTGATGTGTGAGTATTCTCATGCCATGGGTAACTCTGTTGGTAACTTGAAGGAGTACTGGGAAGTGGTGGAGAGCAATAAGCGGCTAATTGGTGGATGTATATGGGACTGGGTGGACCAAGGGTTGGCCAAAGAGAGAGAGGATGCTCCAGGAAAATTCTTCTTTGCATATGGAGGAGATTATGGGGATTTCCCTAACAGAACGAATTTCTGTGCCAATGGGTTGATCACTTCAGATCGAAAAGTGACTGCGAAGTTAGAAGAGGTAAAATATGTATACCAGAATGTTGTTTTCTCTCTTGATGATCAAAAAGAGATTAAAGTGACCAACAAGTTTAGTTTTATTAATTTATCAAACTACCGCATGAAGCTTAGTTTGGTTAATAATGGTTGCATTGTCAAGACCGATTACCTAGAGATGCCATCTGTGAAAGCAGGGGAGACAAAAGCAATTGTACTACCAAAACAGTTTGTCGGCTTAGTAAAAGGTGCCGATCAATATATCAATGTCTCGTTAATCACCAAAACGAAGGAGTTATGGGCTAATGTTGGGCATGAAGTAGCAAAAGCACAACTACTGGTAAGAGAAGAGATGGTTCCATCTATTATCAAAAACTATAACGGATTTGAATCCGTTACTATGATCGAAGATAGCAGTAGACTAACGCTATCTGGTACGAGATTTATCGTGTCTTTCGATAAGACCTCAGGTACGATGGATCAGCTATCTTACCACGGGAAACAACTGATATATAAAGATAAATTATCGACACAGAAGGGTGTTTTCCCTCAGATTTATAGAGCACCATTGGATAATGATTCACACTTTAAAAGAGGGATATCACAAAAGTGGAACAAGCTTGGGTTAGATCACCTAAACCATGAGTGTAAATCGTTTACATGTGATAAAAACAACCAAGGGGCGTATGTCGTGCAAACAGAGTTGGTTTCAAACACAGGCAAAGGCTATGCTATGGCAACAAAGATGGAGTACACTATTTACCCTTCAGGTGCAATAGAGCTACGATCAACCTTCAACCCAGACGACCTTGAGGGGGCTATCCCTCGCTTGGGAGTTGAATTTGAGATCGATCCTTCTCTTCATCGTGTTCAATGGTATGGAAGAGGTCCTAGAGAAAACTATATTGACCGAAAAGATGCTTGTTTCATGGGACAGTATCAAATGAATGTAGACCAGCTTGAAGAGCAGTATGTCAAACCTCAAGATAGTGGGAATAGAACAGATGTAAAATGGGTTCAGTTTACCAATCGTAATGGCAATGGATTTAAGATCTCTAGTGCCAATAAGTTCAATTTTGATGCATCAGAGAATACCCCGGCAGAGATTGCTCATGCCAAGCACCCTTATGAATTGAAAACACATGAAGGAATTATCATCAATATTGATGCTGCACATCATGGAATAGGACAAGGAAGTTGTGGACCTCAGGCATTGGAGAAGTATAGTTTAAAAGCTGAAGAGAAACAGTTGTTGTTTTACATACAGCCCTTGTTGTAATCGGACTAACTTAAATAACATGGAGATGTGATGCCATTCTACGTAAATTGTTATGTAGACCAGTACAACATCTCTATGTTATGATATTGATCATAACTTACGATGCAATTAAGTATATAACCACACATACCATACTGAAAATAAACAAAACTACTAAGTGGTGACTTAGAAATAACAATAAACCGATGAAGAATTTATTATACGGTGCGCTTGCACTAATGTTAGGTAGCGGCTGTGCTTCTCAACAAACTGAAGAGAAAAAAGAAACAGTTCCTAATGTGGTAATCATTTTTACCGACGATCAAGGATACCAAGACCTTGGCTGTTATGGTTCTGAAAATATCATGACCCCTCATATCGATGAATTAGCAAACAATGGGATACGTTTTACTGATTTTTATGTGTCAAACTCAGTGTGTAGTCCTTCTAGAGCTTCTTTGTTGACAGGTAGATTCCCTGCACGCCATGGCGTAGGTGGAGCACTATTCCCAGGGGAATCCGGACTAACTCCGGACAACGTAATTTTGTCTGAGATCTTGAAACAAGAGGGCTATCGTACTGCTTGTTACGGGAAATGGCATCTAGGTGATGCCGATGCTGAGATGCCATTAAACCAGGGCTTTGATGAATATTTTGGTATTCCTTATAGCAATGATATGTATATTGGGGTAAAACAACAGTTTGCGGATAATGTAAAGTTTAGAGATGGTTTTGATCTAGAAAAAGCCAAAGCGGATCAGGATACCGTAGCACATACTAAAAAATTCAAAGACTTCATTGATAAAGGTTTAAGTGGTAGATGTCCTCTTTTTGAAGGCAACAAAATTGTTGAGTATCCTTGTGATCAATCCACTTTAACCAAAAGATATTTCAAAAGAGCGATTGATTTCATAGACCAATCCAAGAGCAAGCCATTCTTCGTATATATAACACCAGCGATGCCTCATGTGCCTCTTCATGCATCGGCAAGTTTTAAGGGGAAAAGCAAAGGGGGTGCCTATGGTGATGCCGTCGAAGAGATTGACTGGAATGTAGGTCAGTTGGTAAAGAACTTAAAAGAGAAAGGTCTTTATGATAACACGATAATCATTTTTGCTTCGGATAATGGACCTTGGTTAAAAATGGGTGATCAAGCAGGTCATGCAGGAGTTTTAAGAGATGGTAAAGGAAGTATTTTCGAGGGGGGAGTTCGTATACCTTGTATCATGAGTTGGCCAAATAAATGGGAGAAAGGAATCGTGAGTCATAACATCGTTTCTACTTACGATTTTGTTCCAACCATTGCTGCATATACACATGCCGATGTGAGTAAAATAACTTTAGATGGTCACGACCAATCAAAGCATTTAGAAGATGTGACGAAGAAAGTTGGAGACGACACTTTCGCTGTATTTAGAAGAGACGAACTTTCTGGAATCAGAATTGGTGATTGGAAATATCTACGTTATGGAGGAAGTTATTATAAATGTAACAAAGAAGGCATTCCAAATAAACCTCTACTATTTAACTTGAAAGAGGACATCTCTGAAAAAGTCAATAGACTTGAAGACGAACCTCAAGTGGTGGCGAAAATGAAAAAGAAAATAGAAGAACTAGAAGCTACTTTCTAAAACCTTTCACGTTTTGATATTAATCTTCTATTAAAGATAAAGAAAATGAGTAGATTAAAACTTTTAGGACTAGGGTTATGTGGCTTGCTTGGATGGAATGTCCAAGCAAATTCACCCATAGACAATAAGGAGGAGAGACCTAATTTTATCATTCTTTTAGGTGATGATATTAGTTCTAACACTTTGGGGTGTTATGGCTCTCCAAACAAAGAAACAAGTCCAAATATTGATAAAATGGCTTCCAAGGGAGTAATGTTTACCAATATGTTTGTGACAGAAGCAATTTGTGGACCTGCTCGTGCCGAACTATACACAGGAAAGCAGCCTTTTCGAAATGGTGTCTATGTCAATCACAGCCAAACCTACAAAGGAACTAGGAGTGTGGTGCACTACTTGTCAGATCTTGGCTATCGTGTAGCACTTTCTGGAAAAAAACATTTCAGCCCAAAGTCGGTTTATCCATTTGAGATGATCAAAGCACTACCAGAAAATTGTAATGCACGACATGTTGGGGTTGCTGATTGGACTAACATTAAACAGTTTGTCCAGCGTGATGATAAAGAACCTTTCTGTCTATTCCTATGCTCTGTACATGCACACTCGCCATGGGATTCAGGTGATCCTTCTCCTTGGAAGATGAATGATCTAGTGCTTCCGAAGAATTTGGTAGATACACGAGAAACAAGAATGCAATTTCGTGAATATCTAGCCGAGGTGAAGCTTTTTGATGATCAGGTGGGACGAGTGATGTCTATGATGAAAGATCTGAAGATCACAAAAAATACTGTTTTTATTGTTCTTGATGAGAACGGTACAGGAATGCCAACAGGAAAATGGTCGAGTTATGACTGGGGAGTAAGATCTGCTTGTGTAATGAAGTGGCCTAAGAAGTACAAGGTAAAGAAGCAAAAAGTGAATGCTTTGGCACAGTATTGTGATATTCTGCCAACATTAATTGAGGCAGCTGGTGGAGATCCTGCAACTGATTTGGATGGACAGAGTCTATTGCCTCTTTTGAAACAGCAGAAATCGAAACATCGAGACTATGCCTATTTCACTTACAATAGTGGTCCTGTGGGGCCCTCTTACCCTATTCGTGCCATTACAGATGGAAAGTATAAGTTGATAAACAATATGATGCCAGACACGCTATTTGGTGCATGGACTATCAATGGTTTTCAATTCGGGAAGGAAGACCCAATGTTGGATCGTCCTGAGCGACTAATGTACTTATCTTGGTTACAAAAAGCGAAAAAAGATTCTACTGCAGCTTTCTTGGTAAAACGATTTAGAGATCGTCCCAGTTATGAACTATATAATCTTAATGACGATCCTGCAGAATTAAATAATCTGATCGAAGATAGAAAGTTAAAGAGTAAAGTAAAGGAGCTTAAACAAGAATTGAAGCGTTGGGAGGTGTCTCAAGGCGACTTGGGGGTTAAAGCCGAAGAGATAACACACCACCATTGATTTCCTTGGTCGTTAACCTATATAAACTCAACTATAAGAAGGTCCCGCGTAATAATCCGTGGGGCCTTCTTTCATTATAGGCTCACTGTTATTTTGTGGACACATTGCGATAACTAATCTTTGGAATAAAACGGTTCATCACTTTCTGAACAGCAAATGGAAAATAGATGAATAAGCTTAGTAATATCAAAGTCAGCTGTCCGTAAATAAAAAGAGTGTCCTTCTGAATTGAGATGTCTGACTCAAACACGATTGTCTCATCCACCCATGTTGCTTCTATATCTTTGATGTATCGGTTGAAGATCCAGATGGACAGTATCGGTAGTGCGATACCCAGAGAAACAAAAGATCCCACGACCACTACCAGCCAATGAGAAAAGAACTTTCTAGCTTTAGATCTAGTGTGAATATTAAATCGGTTATATTCAATATGAATCATCCATCGCAAGGTAATGGCAAATATATAGGCTAAAAACAGAAAGGTAAGGAGAAAAGTTAGGGCTATCTGTGCAGTGGATGGCTCTGTGTAGAATATTGTTACTACTGGGTTAGGGTCCATTATTACGAAGAAAGAGGGCACCACAAAAAAAACAAAAGCTGGTGCAACAAGATAGTAAAGAAGGAGGTTTCTTGCCTTCCCTTTAAAAATGAATTTTTGCCCTCCTAAACTACAATGGTTCAAAAGATAGGATAATTTTCTCTTTAGATACAACGGAAAGAGCCAAAAACAAGTTACAACAGACAACACAAAGAGTAATCCTGTTTTGACAATAAGTGTCGTAATCTTTCCCTGAGATTGGATCGCTTCTCCCCGTACTTTAATTCCTCGAAATATATCTGTTTGTAGTGCATAAGGAATGGTAATGGCACTAAGACATAGGTTTATAAATATCATAAGAGTAAACAAAGCCCAAGGAGCTGAGAGTCTATCAAATTCGTAGCTGTCGACATTAAATGCAATACCAATACAGACTATGTTTATGCCTAGTTGTATGAAGAAGGTTTTTATCGATCGTTGAACCTGTATATCTGAAGAGAAATAGTTTTTCATTATCAATGTATCTTTAAGATGATTGCTGAAGCCTCGTCTATCACTGAATTAGCTGCTTTTAGCTTATCCTCGAACGATAGCGTGTTTTATCTGTCGTTTAGAATGAGTTCGAACTGGATATTCTCTTAAAACCAATTTGGGAGACCATTCGATTCAGAACCCTTTGCTTTGCAATCGGGAAGTAGACCCATAGTGTGAGAATGCACAGGATCATCTGTCCAACGGCAAATACTCCCTCTTTATAGATGGACATATTGGAATGAAAAATAATGGTTGTCTCTGTTGAGGTGGCCTCCATATCTTCAATATAACGGTTTATAATCCATATTTTCATCACTGGAAACAGTAGCCCTATAGTCACACATGAGACCACGATCACAGCGATCCATGGAAGGAAAAACTTCATCGCATTGGATCGACTATGTAGGTGATACCTCTTATATCGGATGTTGATCCCCCATTTGCAGGTGACCGACAATAGATAAGCCATCAAGAATATGGTGAGAAGGACAGCCGAAGGAGCAACTAATGTTGGCGGCAGAACAGTTAAGATAGAACTGTGTGTCGCAGGTACCCATTCATGTAGGATCTCAGGAAAAATATAATATATAAATAGAGGGATCACAAGATAGTACAACGTTAGCATTCGTGAACTGCCTCGAAATGAGACTCTATGACCTCTAAAAGTGCTTTGGTTGATTTGATAACTTAGCCTTGCCTTCAAATAGAACGGAAAGAGCCATAAATAGGAAAGCAATGATAGTAGTAGAGTCAAGAATGTTCTTCCAATATAACGTCTCAGTTTGCCATGAAACGCAATGGGTTCCCCCTGAATATTAACTCCCTTTGTGGTCTCTTTATAGATATAAAAGGGGATGATATTGCCCCCAATAAGCATGATAATTAATAGAGCTAGGGCGCATATTGCTGCAACAGTAAAAGTGTGAGCAAAGGTGTAGACTCCATGATCAAACTGAGTCACTGTGGACAACCAATAAATAGGAGCAAATGCGGCTAACCATAGAAGTAAAATGGCAACAGTGGTTCGTTTAAATCTGATATTACTAGAGAAGGTGTGTTTCATTTCAAATGAATAATTTAAGTATCTATTGTCTCTTTCTCATTGAAGAGCCTTTAAGCACGAATAAGGTGTATAATAAAGCCTTGGCAATAAAATAAATAAGGCGTTTGCAAATCTTTAGAACCTTTCATAAGCAATTTTAGGTATCATTCGATTCGAAACCTTTTTAATTGCAAATGGTAGGTAGATATAGAGAGTACAGATCGTAAGGAGTATCTGTCCCAACATAAATAGTCCATCCGATTGTAGATCAAATGAAGTGGAAAATTTGATTACTTCCGTTTCTCGAGTCGCTTCTAGGTCATGGGTGTACTTATCCCAAATCCAAATTGTCATAAAAGGAAGTCCAATTCCGAAAGTGATGGTAGAAGCAGCTATTACGGCAATCCAAGGTAAGATGTAACCACTGGTACCTGACGTTAGCTGAATATTATAACCTTGGTATTCGACGTTTGCATACCAATGCATCACCAATGCTATGAATGCTCCTGTTAGTGTTAAAGATAGAAGGTAGATCACTAAGAGAGTAGAGAAATCTGGCACTAACTTAACTTCGTTAGATGAATTTAAATAGATTGAGTAGAGAAAAAAGAACCCTAGGAATAATATAAAGCCAGGAATATAGTATTTGGCTAATCTTTTAGCACTTCCTCTAAATCGAAAGCTTTTCCCTCTATAGGTGATGTTATCTATTATGTAACCACATGTTTTCTTTAAATAGAGTGGAAGTAATGCATTATAGGAGATTATGGACAAAAAGGTGTACCCTGTCAAAATGCCAACATACGAACTTACTTTTCCATGAAATTTTAGTGGTTCGTCATCGATAATAACTCCCTGGAGAATATCGGTTTTAAGATAATAAGGTAAGGTCAATATGGTCAAGAAAGTAGTGAAGAAGGCCCATAAACCTAACACGATTAAGATGATTTTTATTAATATGTTGCCTCCTGTTATGTTAGTAATTGTCGGGGAAATACTGTAGATTAATGCATATCCAATAACGATACTAATAACCGCTCTTGAGGTGCGTTTTGTACATACGTTTGCACTTAAATGATTTTTCATTGAGGAATCTTATGTAATTTAATATGTCAAATATATATAAAAAACATATAAATATAACATCCCCTAAGCTCAGGTTATAGAGGTGATGAGCATGTTGGGGGTATGCCAGAAGAGGCTGCACTTAGTAACAAGACAGCCTCTAAAAGGATAAAATGAAGAATACTGATATCTTTAGCCCAAACGAATTCTATATGAAAAAGAATATTCTACAGGATAATTAACTATGGGGATTATATCTTTTTCAACTTTCCAGATGCAGGATCGTAAACCAATCCTACAAACTCTAAGGCACTATTATCTTCTTTTGCTTTCTGAGCAATAGGGTGTTTTGTTAGTTTAGCTAATTGATTTTTTGTATGTGCTTCGATCAACTCTTCATGCGTAGGGTTGACCTTTTGTAGTGACTGGAGTTCATTATGTATGGGAGCAATCCACTTGTTAATATATGGAGTGAAATTATCCCCTGAAAGTGCTGCTTTTACTCCTCCACAGTCATAATGACCACACACGACTACTAGTTTTACCTTTAGATAAAAAAGAGCATATTCCAAAACTGAGTTCAAGCTCTCATCTTCTTTCTCAACCACATTGGCTATATTTCTATGAACAAAGATCGATCCAGGTTTAGATTCCGTAATCAATCCAGGAGGAACACGGCTATCTGCACACCCAATCCATAGTACTTGGGGCGATTGGCCCTTCCCATTCTCCTCTAAAACAGAAGCACTATGCTCTTTCATATCCAAAGCCCAAGTCTCATTATTATGTAGAATTCCATTAAGAATATTCAAATTTTCCATATAGTATTTTTTCTTTTCGAGTAACACGTTTTTATACACTCATATTTCTGCTCTTCGGGAATGATTAGTGTTCTAAGTAAGGAACACCAACAAACTCCATATGTACATTGTTGTCCGCCGCTTTTACTTTTAATGAGGCAAGCAACTTGGGAATCTTTCTGTCAAGAAAGAAAGATTGACTTCCATCCACAATAACAGTTGATTCTAATGGAAAGTTTTCCATTGTCTGCTTTAATTTCCAGCTATGGAAGAATGAAACATTTTTCGAAAGAACAATTCTGTAGGTGTCAATCTCATGATCCGAATGGATCTGAAATGGGTGTACTACATGGTGAACTACATATAGCATGATGTGTGATAAAATACCTAAACTAATTCCGATAAGCATATCGGTCGCTACAATACCAAAGGCTGTCACCGCAAATGGAATAAATACATATTTACCTTGTTGGATATGTGCCTTGAAAACTTCTGCACTTGCTAGCTTATAACCAACATGAAGAAGTATGGCTGCCAAAGATGCCAAAGGTATCAAGTTTAGCGTTGCACTTAAAAAACCAACACAAACCAATATGGTGATACCGTGAACCAACGAGGCCAAACGAGTTTTACCTCCTGATGAGGCATTGGTTGCACTTCGTACAATGACCTGCGTAATTGGTAAACCTCCAATCAAACCTGAAATCATATTTCCAATACCTTGTGCTTTTAATTCTTGGTTACCATTGGTCTTACGGTGTAGCGGATCTAGATCATCTGCCGCTTCCACACATAATAGTGTCTCGATACTACCGACCAATGAGATCAAAATGGCAGTACCCAGTACTGCACTACTTAAAATCGTAGAGAAATCAGGGAATTGAAAAAACGTCTGTACATCGTTAAGTCCTGATATTACAGGTATAGATACCGTAGTCATAAAACCACCTAAGGTATTTGAAAGTGCGTAGGCTGGAGCAAATCGCTCTAATCCTAGGTTTGCAAAAATCCCCATAATAACAACCCAAAGTGGAGCTGGAAAGAATTTAAGCAATTTATGCTGATTTAATTTGAAACGATCAAATAGAAGTAGAATGGCAAAAGAGACCATAAAAATTGTAAAAGCTCCCATATGCATCTGTCCAAAGAATAGACCTGCATCGTTAGCTTGAAATGATTGGGTGATAGTCGACTTTATCTCTGCCATACCCAACATATTTGATCCTTGGGTAAAAATGATTGAGATACCGATACCGGCAAGCATCCCTTTAATCACCGACTTTGGAAAAAGCTTGGTGATAAAACCAAGTTTGGCAAACCCCATTCCTATCTGTAGTAATCCTGAAAGAACTACTGCCATTAGAAAAGCAGGGTATCCCAATTGCTGTATCGCTGTAAATACAATCACTGCTAATCCTGCAGCAGGCCCACTCACTCCAATTGCTGAATTACTGAATAAAGTAACTATAATACCTCCAATCACACCTGAAATGATCCCTGAGATCAATGGTGCTCCTGAGGCCAATGCAATCCCAAGACATAGTGGAAGTGCAACTAGGAATACAATAACTCCTGATATAATATCGCTTTTAATATATTTGCTTTGCATGATAATGAACTTTATTAGGTTAATACCAATTCTCTTGTCAGAACATAAAATGTTCATTTGTTGTGTCTGTTAGTCTTGGTATCACTCTTACTTTAGTGTGAAGGTCACTGTGATATAGCTATCCTTTTGGAGTCCTATACTATAGTCTCTTGAACCTCTTGTTTGGTGGCGTTAATATCAAGACATAAACATGTCTTAATACCAATAATGATTGGGGATTTTGATTATACAATATAATCAGGAGGAGGTGATAACACCTCTTGGTAGTGAGAGTGGAAAAGGTCAGTATGTTCATTGCCTCCATTTGTATTCCCTTGGTTCAGAAATGCCCATAAATCTAAATGGTTGCTGCAAAACTTAGAGTCTTCTATCTTCTTCTTCAATTCATCCTTTGCGCTTTGCTCACTTTTCTCTTCGTGCTCTTGTGGAAATTCAACTGTCTGCTCTTGCAGATCGTAAGAGTAATCATGATTAACTAATGGCATCAAAATATCTGCAGTGAATGCGTATGCAACCAATGCAAATATAAAAGAAGTGTATATGTTCAAAAACTTACGTGTCATTAGTGCTTGTTTTACTCTTCGTAATATCACAAATATAATTGAACAATTTGAATCCAAAAAAAATATTAGTTCTAAATAGAGACCTTTTTGTCTTTTTAACAAATGCCAAATATAATTCACGTTGCTATACCCTCTCTTAGTCCCATTTATAACCAGTCTCATAGGGTACCATGGCTATGCCTAAACCTAAATGTAGAATATCTAAAAATCGTAAAAGAAACCAAAGAATAAATTACACACTTTTTAAAACAGCATAGAAAAAACATTAATAAAGCGTAGCAATAACATCTAAACAGTTTCTGAAAATTGCCTTCCCCTTGTGGAACATAGAGGTTAGCCCTGTTTTGACGATGGTTTCATACTACCTTGATAAGGGTTTGATAGGGGTTTGATAGGGGTTTCCCACGTACTTTGTCCATGGTATGTCCATGCTCTCTCCATGGTTTGTCCATCAATAATGTCAAATCGATGGTTAAACCATGGACAAATCATGCGTATTCCATGCATAAAGGTAGGAGGATATATTAGGGAAATAGGGAGCAAGGGTTTATCAAATATAACGAATATCTATTGTCCATTTAATCTGCCAGATTTTCGACCATAAAGATAATAAAATAGACTTATTTATTGAGATAAAAGTTGTAAATTAAGGTGTTATTTTCTTGTTAATCAAATGGGTATATATTTTTGCTTGCAAAGTAAGGTTAAGTAAAATGTGATATTCCACAGATCATCAATTGGGCTCTAATTTTTTTCTCTTTGGCATATTTCAAAAGAGAGAGAATGATCTTTATGATCGGGTGTATGGTGAGAGGTTAAAGAGAGTAATGGTTTAATTTATTAATCACTATTCCGAATGCTTTTGATTGAGGATAGATTATATTCTTTTTTAGTGCTACCCGGAATGTAAAAACTTAATTCTTATGGCTATAATTAAGAACAATCAGATGAGTGGGCTTATCGGTCCCGTAGTACAGTATCAAGTAAAGGGGCAAACTTTCATGCGTACTCGACCAGATCGACGTAAGAAGTTGTCTCCAAAGCAGCTGTCGCAAGTTAATAAGATGAAGATGACCATGAAGTTTTTAAAAGGTGTGAGAGACTTGGTCAGTCATAGCTATCCTGCCGACAATCCTTTTTCTAATGGACATGTTTTGGCACGCTCAGCAATTCTTAGAAATGCCTTTCAAGGGATCTATCCCAATTTGGTTTTTGATTTGTCAAAGGTCGAATTGAGTAGCGAAACTATTAGTGGTATTCAGTCTATCACTGCAGTCTATCGAGATGGTGTGTTAGAGCTTTCGGTTCAAAAGGACCCAAATGCGAGTGTCAAGAATGCCTGTTTCGTTTTGATTCATGAGCCTGGACAAAAGAATATCCAGACCTATATCCATGGACCTTTCACACCATCTGCAGATACTTCTTGTACCACAAAGTTAAGCAGAAGTAAAGATCATGGACCAGTGCAACATTTCTGGGTGATGCTCTTAGACACTGTACATACCCACTACTACAAGAGTTGTTATTTTAGTTTGTCTGACGACGACTGTGATCCCCAAACTTTTCACTATAATGCATGATTCCCATTGGCCAATATCTACGGATATTGGCCATGGAATTAAGTGATAAAACATTAGGAAAATGTTATGGATATAGACCTAACGCTTTATCACTGCTCTTTTTGTTGCAAGAAACTGTAATGCTTCAACATACGCTGAAGGTACAGTCTCTTCTAGCCTAGTGCGAAGCGCTACGCTTAGAGACAAAAATAATATGAGAACTGGAAGTCCATTCCAATGTTTATCATCCTTCATTGGCAGGTAAGACTGGTTTAGATAATAATTTTCCTTTGGCAATAGATAAACCATTATTCAGGGAGGTGATTGGGCGCAAAGGTTTGTCGATGGTGCGGCGTGGTTTCAAGCACCAGCTACAGTCAATGGAATACAAGAAATAAATAGTAATAGAATTATTTTTCATAGCGTTTTTGTTTTCTTCTAATAAATAATATGGAAGAAAAGATAATATTTAAAACACAGGACAAAAAAGGCGTTTTTTCATTGTCAGGCTTTAAGCTTGAGTTTGAAGGAGTATTAAACCCAATTAATTTTCGGCTTGTTGGAAATAATTAAGTATTCAAGGCTGACACAATCACGGATCCCTCTATTGGGAATATGTTTTGACTTTATGCTTTAGTTGCATTTATTTGTATTCGGGTATTAATATGCCGAATTCATGCAATGAAAATCAAGTTGGCTTTTGAAATAGTGATTGGCTATATTCAGGTACATACAATTCCTCCAAAGATGAATAATACAAATAGTTCCATTGAGAATTGTAAAGAGGTTGCGCAAATGACGTAAAGTGTTTATCCTAAGGTGAATATGGTGTTTGCAAGGTGCTTTGGTGATCGTTTATTATCTTAAACAAGTCAAAAAGCTTGCAGATCATGATCTGATATACGAGTTTTCAATAGTCAATATTTACTGGTTTTGAACACTTATTTGATTAAGCACTAGATCAAAACAATTGTTGGGGGTTTTTAGGTAATACAATTTATCTGAGATTAAGACACTCCCATATTTGGAAAGGAAAATGTGATCTCAGTCAGAGAAGTAGTTCTAGTAAGTCTACGGATCAAACCATGAGTTGCTCTAGGTGGTAGGTAAAGGTATCCTTCTCGTGCCAAGGCATTGGCACAAACAAGGCATTATTTATTGTTGAAGAGATTATTGGGGCCTGTGGTGATTTGTTCCAATTCATTGGCTCGCCTTGCACCTGGGGTTGATGGATGGTTGCCGATCTGGAGATCAACATTTCTATGGTCACTACACTTAAATCCTTGGTTTTGCTTATTGTAATTTGGATAAATGAAGTAAATGTTAAGTAAGAATTATTATGGAAGGAGTTGGATGAAGTATCCTAGAATAAAAAAACCACATCCTCTTTCAAGTGAAAGAAGTGTGGTTAATGTATATAAAGTGGGCAATAGATGTTTCTTCTTAGAATAAGAATCGGACTGATACAGCAAGATCCATTTCAAATCCTCTTGAGTTGATAAGTCCAATAGAAGGGCGTGTGTCTAGTGCGAGTTGTAAAGGAATGTCAGGAAAAACATATTCTAGGCCACAAATTCCATCTAAGGAGATGTATACTCCTGTGTTATGGTATGTTCCCCCATTCTTGTTGTACCAACTTCCAAGTCCTGCACCAATTCCATAATACCAACGAATGTTTCCTTCTAAAGGTTTTACCCACTGGTATGTCCCAATCAATGACCAACCGCCCCAATTGTCTCCTCCGTTGATTCCAAGGTCAGCTTGAAGACGATTGCTTTTTGATAAAGGATGTTGGTAGCTAATTTCAGTTCCAAAGCCGTTCCCTCCACCTAAGCGAAGACCGATGGCTCTTTGTGCTTTTGCTCCAAATTGAATGCAAGTACAAAGTGCTATAAGTACAAATAGTCTTTTCATTGTTTGATTTTTCTGTTTATCTTTAATTGTTCAATAGAATTTTTATTCTATTGGCAAACATAATGATAAATAACTAAATGTATGCCTTGATTTCATTACAAATAGAGGCGTATATTTGTTATAAAATAAATTAAAATGTAAATTTAAGTAATTATTGAAGATGGAAAATCATAACGATAAAACAAAGGTTCTATTTATATGTCTTGGGAATATTTGCCGTTCTCCAGCAGCCGAAGGTATCTTTAAGAAGTATGTTTCAGATGCAGGATTAAACGATCAGTTTGAAATTGATTCCGCTGGGATGATCAGTAATCATGAGGGGAACAAGGCAGATCGTCGTATGAGAACATATGCCGAAGAAAGAGGTTATATTTTAGAAAGTTTGTCAAGACCTTTTGATAAAGATGTCGATTTTGATCACTTTGATTATATTATTGCTATGGATGGCTCTAATTTATCAGATTTGAAATCACGAGCAAGAGGTGAAGCCGATATAGCGAAGCTACATCGAATGACAGATTATTGTATTGGTTTTGATTATGATACGGTTCCTGACCCTTATTATGGTGGTGCAGAAGGATTTGAGTTGGTGTTGGATATCTTAGAGGATACGTGTAAGGGATTGCTAGATAAAATAAAATAATTAATCTCCTTTTGCTATGAGTATACCTAATTCTGTTTTAGAACAAATAGAAGAATGGGCTGAAGAGCCTATTCAGTCCATGTCTCATCAACACATTGGACACTTTACTGAAACTGCAGTAATTCAATTTCGTCCAGATGTTCAGTATTTTCTTAAATATTCCACTCATGATGAAGTGGATGTTGGTGTTGAAGTCCGAGGATTAAGGACTTTGGGATACCTTAGTAATGTTAATACACCAAAAATATCATTTAGTGGTGACCGGTTTATATTGATGGATTATATTGCTAAAAATAGAGTTGGGTATAATTTTTTCTATGATTTCGGAGCGCAGGTTGCAATGATGCATCGAATCACTGGGGATGAGTTTGGGTTGAGTTATAACAATTATATTGGACCAAATTTGCAATCCAATGTTTCAACGAAAGAGGAGGCTCGATCTTGGACTACTTTTTTTTGGAATAAACGTTTGCTTCCTCAATTTGAACTGGCAGATAGAAATGGCCTTATTGATGGAGGGTTTTCAAAATCTTTTCAGAAACTGAAAGAGGTTTACCCGATGATTTTGTTGCCTATTGAGAATGAGGCTCCTTCGTTGCTTCATGGAGATCTTTGGAGTGGAAATTATCTTGTGGGTAGTGATGGAGATCCGGTGCTGATTGATCCAGCAATTTATTATGGGCATAGAGAAGCCGATCTAGCGATGACTTCTCTGTTTGGAGGATTTGAAGCTGATTTTTATAAAGGATATCATGATACCTATCCTTTGCCATCGGATTGGGATGAACGTCAAAATATCTATATGTTATATCATATGTTGAATCATATGAATATTTATGGAGAAGAGTATAAAGCTCAAGCGATGGGATTGATGAACTATTATATTTCTTAACCCGGATTCATTGACGTAAAGGGTTGTTCTCAAAAATAGGTTGTTGTTATCAAGACTTTTATTCAACCCATAAATGCAATGCTATATAATTAAGGTTTGTTTGAACAGATCTTAATTATATAGCATTTTTATGTCGTTTACTTTAATAGTTCTTTTTTCAGTATCGAATAATGTCGGGTTTTATTTGTTAACTTATATCTTTATTTATGGCAATATTGAATTGGTGTTAAATAGAATAAAAGAGAAGGTTACTAGGATAGAGGAAATGAAAAAAAGATATATATTTGCGCAATTATCCAATTATTACCTATTTTTTAAATCCTATTTATGCAGGAGAAAATACTCATTTTAGATTTTGGGTCTCAGTATACCCAATTGATCGGAAGACGTGTACGCGAACTTAATGTGTATTGCGAAATTCACCCTTTCAATCATTACCCTGAGATCGATGAAACAGTTAAAGGGGTAATCTTGTCAGGAAGCCCATATTCTGTCAGAGATGAAAAAGGTCCTCGTATTGACTTGTCTGAGATTAAAGGAAAATTACCTCTTCTTGGTGTTTGTTATGGTGCACAATATTTAGCTCATTTTTTTGGAGGTGAAGTTGGAGCATCTGATAGTAGAGAGTATGGTAGAGCAAACCTTCAGTTTGTAAATAGTGATAATATTCTACTTAAAGAAGTGTCTCAACCGTCCCAGGTTTGGATGTCTCATGGGGATACCATTACGTCTTTACCGGATCATTATGAGGTGATTGCTTCTACTGAAGATGTTGAGAATGCAGCATTTCATATTAAGGGAGAAGATACTTTTGCTATTCAGTTTCATCCTGAGGTTTACCACTCACTGGAAGGGACAAAAATTCTAAAGAACTTTATTGTAGATGTTTGTGGTTGTGACCAAAGTTGGACGCCAGATTCATTTATCGATGAGACGGTTTCGAAGCTAAAAGCACAGATCGGAGACGATAAAGTTGTTTTAGGTCTTTCTGGTGGTGTCGATTCAACGGTTGCAGGAGTATTACTACATAAAGCTATTGGGGATAATCTAACTTCAATTTTTGTTGATAATGGATTGTTGCGTAAAGATGAGTTTGATGGTGTATTAGATTCTTATAAAGGGATGGGGTTGAATGTCATCGGAGTGGACGCTAAGGATAAGTTCTATAACGACCTAGCAGGTGTAACAGACCCTGAGACCAAAAGAAAGATTATCGGTAAAGATTTTGTCGAGGTGTTTGATGAGGAGTCTCATAAGATTCAGAATGTGAAGTGGCTAGGGCAAGGTACTATTTATCCAGATGTAATTGAGTCTGTTTCAGTAAATGGAGGCCCTTCTGCAACGATCAAATCTCACCACAATGTGGGAGGTTTGCCTGATTATATGAAACTTAAAGTCGTAGAGCCTTTGAGCTTGTTGTTTAAAGACGAGGTGCGAAGAGTTGGAAAAGCTTTAGGTATTGATGCTAAGCTTCTTGGAAGACACCCATTTCCGGGGCCAGGCTTGGGAATTCGTATTTTGAGTGATGTGACGCCGGAGAAGGTGCGAATACTTCAAGAGGCGGATGCGATTTTTATTAATGGTCTTCGTGAGTGGGGATTGTATGATGACGTTTGGCAGGCTGGAGTGATGTTATTACCAGTTCAATCAGTTGGAGTTATGGGAGATGAGCGTACCTATGAGAATGTGGTTGCGCTTAGAGCTGTAGCTTCTACGGATGGAATGACTGCCGATTGGGTGCATTTGCCTTACGATTTTCTTGCAAAAGTATCTAATGATATTATAAACAAGGTTCGAGGAATTAATCGAGTGGTGTATGATGTTTCATCAAAGCCACCTGCAACTATAGAGTGGGAATAGTTTCTTGATGTAAGGATATAGAAGAAAAAGCGGAGTGTTTTTTATCGCACTTCGCTTTTTTTAAAATTTAGCTTAGCGCTAGTTTTAATTGTTCATAGAAGTCCTGAAGACTTAGATAGTTTTGAAGAGGGACACTTGCATTTACTTCATTGAGCTTTTCTATCGTTATCATTGCAAGTTCTAAAGGGTTTGCTTCGTACCCAATGAAGTCTTTACCCATATTTATTTCTATATGATATCCTTCGTTTGCAATTCCAACACACCACTGCTCAAGGAACTCTCCCAATGGGAACATTGCTGGTTGGTAATCTTCCCATTCTGTTGTGGCTAGATCTAATGCTTGTTCTTTTGACCCCCAAAAGCATAATTTGTTTACAGGTTTTCCTTCGCTATCTGCAAAGAGCGTTGACTGTGACGTTGCAAACCCTACTGGATTTTCTAATGTCCACACTTCACCCGATCGGGTCACTTCTACTAAGAAGTTTTTGAGTTTCAATAGGACTTTGTTGTTATTATTCATTGTAAAAAACTTGTTGTATACAAAATTGGATGTTCCAAATATAGTGAAGTTTTACTAGAATATTTCTTGGTCTTTTTCGTGAAAGAACTCTTTGTTAAAATTTAATAGGAATGTTTTGTCTTTTGCTCTTGTTAACGCAGAGTATAGCCATTTCAGGAAGTTAGAGTCTAGATGTTCATCTGTTATGTAACCTTGATCAATAAAAACATTTTTCCATTGTCCCCCTTGTGCTTTGTGACATGTGATTGCATATGAGAATTTAATCTGTAATGCGTTGAAATAAGGACATTCTCGAATGTGTTTCCATTGTTGTTGTTGGGTGGCTAGATCTCTGTGTTCTTCTAATATGTTGAAGTATAACTCTTTTGTTTTTGAATAGCTCAGATTGCCCTCATCGGAGTGTAGAAGGTCTAGAAAAGCTTTGCAGGACATTTCTTGGTTGCTTTCGATGAGTCGTAGATCTAAATTGACAAAATTGACTCCATAAATCTTTTCTGTTTTTCCAACTCGAGTAATTTCTGCAATCTCACCGTTTGCTATAAAGTCTAGTTCCTTGTGCTCTTTGCTCCAAAAATAATTGTTTTTCACTACCATGATAAGATCCCCAGTCTCTATTTTTTCTTCATAGAAGAACACTGAATTTCTAATGCCTTGGTTGAAGATGTTTGCTCGTTTGTTTGATCTTGTTATTAGTATCGTCTCAGTTCTACCATATTTATCGTAACAAGACTCTATCTCTTCAATTATATCCCTTCCATTGGTTTTGTTTATGTCTTCAAAATCTTGAATGTCAAATTTTAGTTGTTTGTCCCAAATAGAATTGCTCGTAATTATTTCTCTTATTTTCGTTGCATTATGAAGAATTCCGGATGCTTGTTGGTGTCTAACGACCTCTGTAAGTCGATAGGTGTCTATTTCAAATCCAAATTTATCTAAGTATTTTTTGTCTAATGCAGGTGCGTGTTCTTGACCTATTGGAGGAAGCTGAGCATCATCTCCGATGAGAATAAGTTTATTGTTCTCGCTCGTAAGGGTGGAGGTGATTAAGTCTTCTAGGATATTGCCAGATCCGAAAATGGCATCCTTGAAGCTTTGTCCAGATATCATTGATGCTTCATCTACGAAGTAGGTTTGGAATTCGTCTTTAAATGATCGTTTGTTAAACTGAAAGTCGATGTTGCCAATATTGCGTTGTTGGTATATGCTTTTATGAATTGTGTTTACTTGTAATCCTGTGTGATCATGTAGAACCTTGGCTGCCCTTCCTGTCGGAGCCATTTGTGACGTGGAAACTCCAAAAGCTCTTAAGGTTTGAATAAAAGCCCCGATAATTGTAGTTTTTCCAGTTCCAGCATATCCCTTAATGATAAAAATATTGACATTTGTGTCTTCGAAAATAAAATGGAATAATGCTTCAATAAGTTCCATTTGATCGGTGGTTATGTCAAATGAAAGGGTGCTTTGTAGCCCTAATATGAATTCTTTTTTTTGCATAATGCCAAATTAAGGAAATTACAGAGAATAAAATTTATTTTTTTTCTTAAATTTGCAGACAAACCAGTAATTTCATTAACGAAAGATTATGAAAAAAATATTGATTCAAGTAGTATTGATTGCTATCTCAGCATTTATTGCGTTTCAGATTTATAAAACAGTAGAGCAACCAATTCTATATAAGAATGCGAAGAAAGAGCGCTATGATGTAGTAGTTGCTAGATTGAAAGAAATACGTAGGGCTGAGTTGGCTTATAAGAGTGTTAACGGACATTTTACAGGTAGTTGGGATACCCTGATTACGTTTGTTGCCGACGATTCTCTTCCTTTGGTAAGACGTATTGGTTCTCTAAACGATTCGATGGTAGATGCAGGTTGGACAGAAGCAAAAGCACTTAAAAAGGGTCTTATTATTAGAGATACACTTTATATTGGTGTAAAAGATTCTTTGTTTAAAGCGGTAGGGTTTAATCCAAATGATTTGGCAGTGGTGCCTTACAGTGGTGGTAAACGGTTTCAGTTAGGAGCAGCAGTCATTACAACTGGTTCAGGTGTTAAAGTTCCTGTGTTTGAGGTAAAAGCACATAACCGTCAGTTCTTGAAAGAGCTAGAAGGAGAGTATGAGCAATTTATCGTTAATGATAATGAGGCTGCTCGTGTTAATACTAAATTCCCAGGACTAAAAGTGGGTTCTGTTATAGAAGCTAATAACAATGCTGGTAACTGGGAATAATGTGTAACGCATAATATAAAATATTCCATTATGAAATCTAATCTCTATGTAGATCGCTCGGTTTCAAATGAGGATTTTTATCGATATGAAAGATCCATCCAAGTTAGCTTGGATGGATTTTCTTTTTCTATAGTAGATGTTGGAGGTAAAAACCCTCGTTTGGTTGCTTGTGGCTTTGAACCAATTGTTGCGACCCCAGTTGCACTTTTGGCTGTTTCTCTTGCTCATTGGTTGGACACGTTACCATTTAAAGATTGCGAATTCAAAAGAAATGTTGTTGTAGTTGATCTTGATCGATCATTGATCATCCCTACTGCTATGTTTCAAGAGAATGAGATGCTGTCTTACTGTGATCTTCATTTTTCTGAATATAATGAAGAATGGGATAGTTGTGTGTGGTATCAGGTGTCTAATTCAGAGATCGGTGTTTTGTTTGTCATCCCAATATCTCTTTTAGAGGTTGTGAAGCGTTATTTTTGTCAATTCCATTTGATTCATGCATTTTCGTTGTTGTTAGAAGAAAAACAGTTTAAGGGAACTTTGGGGAGACCTCATGTTGTTGCATCTATTAGAAGGCGGTTTATGAGTGTGGTGTTGTATGATGCAAAAGGGCAGTTGAGGCTATGTAATCGGTTTGAGTTAAGAGGAACGATAGATATTCCGTATTATCTATTTTCTGTGACGAAACAAAATAATTTCAATGTTTCAGATACCTCGGTCTGTTTGATGGGTGATGTTTCTGTGGAGTGGGATGAGGTTGCATTGTTGCAGTCAGAGTTCAATAGTGTGGAGTTTTATAATAAGGTGTCGTATATTGATCAAGATAAGGAGGGGTTGATTACTCCAATATATCAATATATGCCTTTTTTAAATGTATATAGATGCGAATTATAGGTGGACAATTTAAGGGTAAGCAGTTAAGACCTGGGAAGAAATTTTCAGCAAGACCTACAACAGATTTTGCAAGAGAGAGCTTATTTAATATTCTTAGAAATAGGATTGATTTCGAAGAGGTGACTTTTCTAGATTTATTTGGAGGTACTGGTGCTATCTCTTATGAAATGGCATCTCATGGTTGTCGTGATATTACTATCGTGGAAAAGGATAATCGTCACTTTGCATTTATCCGTGAGTGTTTAGATCAGCTTAATATTTCTAGAATTGTGAGTCCTGTTAGAGGAGATGTGTTTAAGTTTATTTCATCGTCAAGAAGAAAGTTTGATGTCGTTTTTGCGGACCCACCATACGAATTAGATAGAATTTCAGAAATTCCTGTAAAAATTTTTAGTTCAGAGTTGCTTAGTGAAGATGGTCTATTGATTGTGGAACATGGTAAAAATACGGATTATTCCACTCATCCTAATTTCAAGGAGTTAAGGAGGTATGGAAGTGTGCATTTTTCTTTTTTCTGGGTTGGTGAAGAGGATGAGTAAGGCGTGAAACAGCCCTTTGTAAGGTCTCTCTCGAGAAATTTCTTTTAAAAAAAGTGCTTGCAAAATTTGTAAAAAAAGAAACATGATCTATATTTGC
>JAONJW010000020.1 GCA_028377305.1 Prolixibacteraceae bacterium
ATTCTTCTTTTAATTATAACTTTTCTGATCCCCAATAATGCACAGGCATTAACTACTCAGAAGAAAAAGAATCCGACCACTGAGAAATCGGAAAAAAAGAAAGAGAAAAAGGAAAAGAAGTCTCCTAATAAAGATGAAAAGGAAGAGAAAGCACCCAAAGAAAAAAAGAGTAAAGAGAAACCTCTAACTCAACATAGAGTTGAAAAGGCTTGGACTTTTCATGCTGGTGGGGGAATCACTACCTTCTTTAAAGAGACAATGGGATCTAATGCGGACTACAGAACAATAGCTCCAATGGGTTCTTTCAGTGTTCATCGTGCCATTAATGACATTATGATGTTAGGTGTTGATGCAAACTATGGTATGGTGATGGGACAGACGGCAAAACCAACCATGTTAGATGGGAAGTTGAATTTCATTTTAAACTTTTCAAATTGGGCCAACAAAGATGTGGTGGACTCAAAATTTACTTTTTATGGTAAAGTTGGAGGAGGTATAAATTTTTTACAACACTCCACCCTAGATAAACCCACCGAAAACTGGGCAGTAAGTCTAGGAGCAGGAATCATTGTTGATTATAACCTCTCTAAACATTTTGCTTTACGTCTGTCTGCTGACGGAAATGTATTACATCGCCAGTATTACGAAGGGGGAAATGACAAAGATTACAACTTCAATCGAAATCCAATGTACTTTAATGCAGGATTAGGCTTTGCATACAAGTTCAATTTCCGTAAGGACAAAGAAGAGAAGATGAAGAAGATCATCCGAAATAACAACTTGGAGTTCTTTAGAAAAGATGTACATGAGTTCGATGTTAAAACCAAAGAATATATTGCCAAAGACGATGAGTGCTTTGTTGATGTCGATGTGATCAAAGGAAAATTCCAAGCCGATGCAAAACTTGAGCTAGAACTTCTCCCTGGGATTATGGGCTACAATAAAAAATCAGGGAAATACGATCTTGAGACAATCAAAATCATTGATGACAATATGACTCCTAACGACACAATACACTATCAATTCAAGCTTAAAGCAACACAAGAATTTGATAGAGGAATATATGTATTAGGGACTTACTCTTATATTAACAAGAATAAGAGACGACAAAAGGTCAAAATTCAATCATCTGTATACAAATCCGCAAAGTGGGAATTCCGTGTTCAGTTAGCTGCATTCAGTAAAATTCCATTTACCAATGAGATTGCACAAAAATATTTTCGTGTAGATTCAGAAATCATTGATGAAGACAATAGTGGAGTGACTAAATTCCTGATCGGCAGATTTAGATCCTACGCAAAAGCAAAAGAGTATTGTTATAAGATACAAGACGACACAACCATTAGAGATGCGTTTGTGGTCGGGTACAAGAATGGTGTTCGTGTTCGCACACTTAAAGGAGAACACTTCGGAAGCTACAAATAAGATTAGCCCATACATCGAAAAGGTCTATACTAGAAATAAGTATAGACCTTTTTATTGAGAACTAAATTGTAACGAAACACAATACCATAAACATAACTGATTCAAAGACTGTCTGAGGCTTTAATAAAACACTACATCTAGAAATTAAACCTATAGAGTAGCACAAAAAAAAAGACTGTCTATAATAAATAGACAGTCTCTTAAATCTATATCGATAGATACTTAATCTTCTTCCTCTTGAGTTTCTGAAGGCCTTTTCTTAGTCCCTTCATAAAGTTCATAGTGGTTAAAGCTACACTCCAAAGAGCCATTGAATAACTTAATTTTTTGGCTCGTTCTCAATCCTACACTCTTGAAACCTTCTTTTGAAGACGATAAAATCCAGGCATCATAACCTGTAAATTCTTTCTTCAATGTATCACCAATAGAACGATAAAGATTCTCTATAGAGTTTGGCTTCATACGCTCACCATAAGGTGGGTTAGTAATGATAGTTCCACCATCAACCAAACACTTCAGTTCACTAATATCTTTTAGTTTTAGGTGAATATGCTTAAAAAGATTTGCATTACGAATATTCTTTTCTGCAATCTTTAGTGTTCCTGGATGCACATCTGAACCTAGAATTGGATAATCAAACTCCTTTTCATAGTCTTCGTCATACACTCTTTCAAAAGCATCCTCATCAAAATCAGGCCAATTCTCGAAACCAAAGCCTTGTCTATATACCCCTGGAGGAATACCATAAGCGATCATAGCTGCTTCAATAAGAAGCGTTCCAGAACCACACATTGGATCAACAAAAGCACTATTTTGGTCCCATCCGCTTAATAGGATCATACCAGCGGCCAAAACCTCGCTAAGTGGCGCATCATTCTGCCCTAGACGATATCCACGACGATACAAAGCTTCACCTGAACTATCTAGAGATAGAGAACACTTATTGCCCATCAAGTGAACATGTACTTTAATGTCAGGATTCTCCGGATCAACAGAAGGACGTTTCTTGAATTTCTTTCTGAACTGATCTACAATAGCATCTTTCACACGAAGTGAAACAAACATTGAATTGGCAAACTGATCAGAAGAAACAACTGAGTCAAGTGCAAAGGTCTTACCCAAAGTCAAATACTGAGTCCAATCCACCTTTGATGCTTCATTATATAGAGTATCTCTATCAATAACATCAAATTCATAAATTGGCTTCAAAATTCTTAACGCAGTTCGGCAACAGTAGTTTGCACGATACAACATTTCTTTATCTCCTTCGAAACTAACAGCTCTTCGTTGCTCTTCAACGTTAGACGCTCCAATATCGATTAACTCTTTTGCCAACACCCCCTCTAAACCAGCGAATGTTTTGGCTACATACTTGTAGTTTTCCACAATAGAACTTTTACCCATTATAATTGTCACAAAAATAGACGAATTCCATCAAAAACAAACATAGAACGAAATCAAATTCCCGCTCCATCAATAAATTTTTCTATACGGGAGCGTCCTTGAATCACTCGAGCATGAGGTAAAACATCTTCTGTGACCCAAACATTACCACCAATTGTCGCATGATGCCCTACAGTAATTCGCCCCAATATCGTTGCATTGGAGTAGATAACTACATCATTTTCGACAATAGGATGACGTGCAATTCCTTTAATTGGATTGCCTTTCTCATCCAAAGGAAAACTTTTTGCTCCTAAAGTAACCCCTTGAAATAGTTGAACTCGATCCCCAATGATACAGGTTGAGCCTATAACGACTCCGGTACCATGATCAATAGAGAATGACACTCCGATTTGCGCATGAGGATGAATGTCGATCCCTGTTTCCGAATGTGCTAATTCTGATATTATCCTAGGGATCATTGGAACCCCTAGTTTATACAAATAATGTGCAATTCGATAGTTACATATTGCTTTAATCGAAGGGTAACTAAAAACCACCTCACCTTGATGATTTGCAGCGGGATCATTTAGATATGCAGCCTCCACATCTTTAGACAGGTTTGCACGTAACGTTGGAATATATTCAATAAAATCAATGGTTATCTGCTTACTTAACTTCTTTCGAGACATTAACAATTCTACAGTTCTCTCTTGTTTACAAGAAAAACATAAACCTGCTAAGACCTGCTCCACTAACATCTCGTATATTTGATCTACTAATAGACCGGTATAATACTTCAGTGTCGTAGGATTAATCGGTATAAATCCATAAAATCCCGGAAATATTAATTGTCGACACTTCTCCACTATCTCTTGCAAAATTGCAATACTTGGCATTGGTTCATCTTCATAATGCTCATGACAAACCTCCAAATAGGAAGTAGGTGCGGATAATTCATCCACAATTTTCTCAAACCTCTGCTTTACATTATTATCACTCATGCGAACCTATTTATTTTCTCTTCTACAATATAAAAACTTCTCCACGGCTCCCTTTGCATTGGCAAAACGTTCCTCTCCTATTCCTGATATCTCAACATAATGGCATCCATAAGACTCCAACTCGCTCTTATATCTTTTATACAAATAAGCTCTACGGTCGCCTCCATTTTCTCTAGCAGGATCATCTTCCCAAGGAAGATCATAATCTAGTAAAAGGTATAAATCAGCAGAATACGCCTCTATATGTTGATGAACAAATTCAGGTACTTGCTGGAAAACCTCATCAAACCAAATTTTTGTAATTATCATCCAGCTATCATAAAAGATCATGTTTAAATCCTGGTTTAGGATCGCCTGATCTTGCTCAATCTGATGTATAGCAATAGCTACTACATCATCATAACTATAACTGTAACCATGATCCTCAACGTAAGTTCTAGCATATTCAGGAATATCTACACCATCAAAACAATCAGCCAAATACTTGGCCATAGTTGATTTTCCAACAGATTCAGGTCCTGTTACTACTATCCTATACATTCTTATATCTATTTTGTTCTGTCATCATTCGTTTCCATTGATAATATCCAACCGCTGCCAACACAGTATAAGCTGACATCAATAGAACAGTCGGTGTCATGCCTTTGTAAAAATATGCAATACCAGCAACTAAGTCAATAACCACCCAAAAAATCCATTGTTCAATCAACTTCCGAGTCATCATCCATGTAGCAACAATTCCGAATGCAGTAGTAAATGCATCAATGACTGGCACTGGAGAATCAGTATGATAAGCCAATAGATACCATATACCAATATAAAGTACAACACCGACAGTCATAACGAAAAACCACTCTTTTTTTGTCGTAAACCGAATATGGACTTGCGAATGCTTTTCATCACCTTTAACCTTTCTAGTCCACATATACCATCCATAGATACTAATAATGACATAATAAACCTGCAAGGACATATCGGCATAAAATTTATTTTCAAAAAAAACATATGTATATAGTGCTGAGGTCAATATCCCAAAGAACCACGTTAATATATGTTCTCTAATAGAACAATATATATATAAAAACCCAAGAATGGCACTTATCCACTCAAGGTTCCTATCAGAAATAATCCAATCTAAGAAAGAGTCTAACATAACAATCTTTTAAAATCAGACGTAAAGATGCAAAATAATTTACTCAAACCTTCATCCCCTTAAAGGCAAAGAAATACATCATTATCTAAATGAAAAGACAAACGACGAAAGGTCATCTCAGGCATTACCATCGGATATAGCATAATCAGAATCGTTAGCTTCATTGCAAAAGGAGTCACACTTGTTCTTCTCAAAATAAAAAGAGGCACTTCTTTATAAAAAGAAATGCCTCAATCATATTTCAAACCAAAATACAGAAACATCTAACTAATAGATCTACTCATACACAAACGACTATGAGTTATTTCCATCTTTTAATAGTTCCTGATAACGATCCTTATTATTCAAAATCTCTAATGCCTTTTCTATTTCATCATCATCCTCATTCAACATTTCATAAAAAGCTCCTCGTGGATATAAGAAACGTGCCATAATTGCCCTCATCTGAAGAGAGATCATCCTATTGGACTCATCACTATCCACAACCGTCACATCCTTTATCTCTTCTTTTGCACGTTGGTGTAGTTCCGATATCACTTCAGCCGGTATATTATAGGTCTTTTTATACGAGACAAAATCAGGGTAGTTGGTCGATATCTCATCTCTATGCTGGTTCAAATAATCAAAGACAAATGGATAAAAAACATCTTCGCGAATTATCTGATTAATATAGGCATAACTCACCGTAGAATCTAAAGGGACATAAATATCAGGAACGACTCCACCTCCACCGTAAAGCTTACGTCGGTTTTTCAAGGTGTAATATATGCTAGTAGTGTCACGAACAACCTTAGTTGAATCAAAGAGCTCTCCATCTTCTACTCTGTCCATAATATCTTTATAGTAGGCATCAGAGCCTTTATTATAGGGCTTCTGAATATTACGTCCCACAGGAGTATAATAGTGTGCGACTGTTAATCTCATCAACGAACCATCTGACAACATAAAAGGCTGTTGAACAAGACCTTTTCCAAACGATCTTCGGCCAATAACAACACCTCTATCCCAATCTTGGATTGCACCTGTAACAATCTCACTTGCGGATGCAGAGCCTTCATCAATCAACACTACCACCTTTCCATGCTTAAATCCTCCATCGGCATCAGAATAGTACTCTTTCTTGGGATTATGAAGCCCTGAAGTATAAACAATCAACTTGTTTTTAGACAAATATTGATTAGATATCGCAATAGCAGCCCTCAGATATCCGCCCCCATTTCCACGCAAATCCAGGATCAAATTATCCACATCATTCTCTTTATCCAAGGCATCTAAAGCTGTTGTAAACTCCTCCTCAGTTTTGGCACCAAATCTATTCAGTTTAATATATGCAGTATGAGGATCAGCCATATAAGAAGCATCTAAACTAAAGATCGGTATTTCATCTCTCACCACAGTATAATCTACCGGTTCTTTTGTGCCTCGTTTTATCAATAAAATAACTTTTGTGCCTTTACTTCCCCGAAGCACCTCAACCACTTTTGAGTTAGTTAGACCAACCCCTGCAATGTCCTCCCCATCAACGGTCAATATTTTATCTCCAGCCTGTATGCCAACTTGCTCTGAAGGTCCTCCACTGATGGTACTCATTACAACTAGTGTGTCATTAGATATATTGAAAGAGATACCGATTCCTTCAAAACTACCTTCCAACATTTCATTCATTTTTTCGACCTCTTCAGCACTCACATAACTTGAATGTGGATCTAAATCAGACAAAACGTTCTTTATTGCAACAGTAGTAACCTCTTGTAGATCCACGCTATCCACATAATACTCTTCCAAAAAATTTAATACTCGTGCATATTTCACAGCTTGCGCGCGTAAACTTTTATCATCGTTCTGCGCATAGCTACACGAAAACATAAAGATGGAGATAATCAGTAGCAGTAATTTGTTCATAGTAAGTATTTAAGAAGTGAAGTTCCTTGCATTATCATAGTTTAATCTATAACAGTACACTCTTCAATTAGTTTGTTTTTTAAAACGATCAATCGTTTATTTTAACTTTAAAACGCAACATTAGCATATCATGATTCTCTCATTATCAAATCATAATGCATTTATTATATTATACAACATATTTTCAACAGAGACGCTTCATCGCTCTTTTCCATAGCACATTGCATCATGAATCATGCCAACGATCCTCAAACATAGTCAAAAACAAAAACACAAAAGATATGATCTATAATCATCTAACAATTACTATGGTAAATAATAGCCATCCAATAATTCATCTACAGAACTATTATAAAAATCATAACAACTGAAGCTATTATATAACATCTTTAAATTTCATAGATAAATGCTAACTAATGTGATATTAAAATAACAAAATGCTTATCTTTGCCTTTAAATACAAACATTGAGGTAGCTTATTCAGTGTTATAATACTTGATAATGAAATGAGTAGCAAAGGGAAATTAGACGTTATAGATCTTAAAATATTAGATATCATATCTCAAAATGCACGCATCCCATTTAAAGATGTTGCAGAACAATGCGGAATCTCTAGAGCAGCAGTACACCAACGTGTTAATCGTTTAACCGAAATGAAAGTGATCGTTGGTTCTGGATACCACATCGATCCGAAGAAAGTGGACTATCGAACTTGTACTTATGTAGGGATCTTTCTTGACAAAGGAGGTTTATACCCAACGGTTGCAGAAGATCTGAAGCAGATTCCTGAGATTGTTGAATGTCACTATACTACTGGACAATATGCTATTTTCGCTAAAGTGTATTCTCGTGATAACGAACACCTAAAGGACATCCTAATTCATCAGATTCAACCTATCAATGGAATCACTTCCACTGAAACGATCATCTCATTAGAAGAGACTTTTAGACGCGAGGTACCGATCATAATTAATGCGGATTAAAAGTGATATCGTTAACTCTAAAAACACAACGCCCATTAAGCAATGTTTAATGGGCGTTGTTATATCTTATATATAAAAGAGGTTTATCCTCTTTGTCTTACCACTTCAAATAGAATAACGGCTGCAGCTGCAGAGACATTCAATGATTGTATTTTTCCTTTCTGAGGAATCGCAATTTGTTGCTCTACAACCTTTAGAATTCCAGGGGTAACCCCTTTATCTTCTGATCCCATTACAATACCTAGAGGTCCAGTAAAATCACTTTCATAATAGAAACTCTTCGCCTTTTCAGATGCTGCAACACATTTCACACCATACTGCTGTAAGGTAAACACAGCATCTTTCAAATGTTTCACTTTACAAATAGGCAAAGTATGAAGTGCACCTGCAGATGTTTTCATTGCTTCTCCATTAATACGTGCTGATCCTGCTTCTGGAATAACGATCGCATCCACTCCTGCAATCTCCGCAGAACGAGCAATCGCCCCAAAGTTTCGTACATCTGTAACTCTATCTAACAATAAAAAAAGTGGTGAAATACCCTCTTCATTCACCTTCTGTGCCACAAGCATCTCGAAATTCACGAAGTCAATAGGTGAAATATAAGCTATAGCACCTTGGTGGTTATTTTTCGTAACACGTTGTAGTTTTTCATGAGGAACCATTTGAAAAGGGATCTCTTTATCACGAATCAACGCAAAAAGCTCTTTATAAAGCTCTCCGCTACTTTCCTTTTTTAATAAAATTTTCTCAATCGTTTTACCTGAATGGATAGCCTCCATTATAGCACGTAGTCCAAAAATATAATCGTTACCCTGCGAACTCATCTCTTTTATTTTATGTAATTTTCTTAAATCTTTCTCCATAAATAGCACTCTGCTACCAAGTTTTCAAACACCCAATCTCTTCTAAAGTTTCGGTACACTCCTCCCACTTGGTCATCTCTTCTTCTAACGATCGTTTTACAGCCTCATACTTAGCAAAGAAATCCATATCTGCACCTTTTGTTGGATCAAGCTCCATCTCTTTATCCAGCTCTTCGACAGTAGACTCTAACTTCTCAATCTGTTTCTCAACATCACTTAAAGCTCTTTCCGCTCTAGATATCTTCTTATTAATTTCTTTCTTCTGCTCATAGCTTAGTTCATCGGAGCGTTCCTCTGAATTCGAAATCTCAACACTATTCTTTGCTTGAAAAGCACGCAAAGATACCTGCTCTGCGGATAACTCTACTTGTCGTTTCCTCAAATAACCATAGATACCATCGTGGTGGGTCCTAAGTTTCTTATCTCTAAACTCTACAACCTCATCCACCAAACCATCTAAGAATTCACGATCATGGGAAACAACAATTACTGATCCTTCGAAATCAACAATAGCTTGTTTCAACAACTCCTTAGATGAAATATCTAAGTGATTGGTAGGCTCATCTAGGATCAATAAGTTCACCGGTTCTAACAGAAGTTTAATCATCGCCAATCGAGAACGCTCTCCTCCAGACAACACCTTAACTTTTTTATCGACATCCTCTCCTCCAAACATAAACGCCCCAAGTATATCCCTCACCTTGGTGCGCATATCTCCAGTAGCAATATTATCAATGGTTTCGAACACAGTCAAAGATTCATCCAATAAGGACGCTTGATTTTGAGCAAAATACCCAATCTTCACATTGTGACCTAATTTCACTTCCCCATCATATGCAATCTCCTGCATGATCATCTTAACCATCGTCGACTTACCTTCACCATTCTTTCCTGCAAATGCGACCTTCTTGCCTCTCTCTAGCTCGAAATCAACACGATCTAATACCAAGTGGTCGTAATGCTTCGATGCCTCTTTGGCATCAACAACAATTGCCCCAGAACGTGGCGCTGGAGGGAACTTAATATTTAAAGACCTCTTATCCTCCACATCTAATTCAATACGGTCCACTTTCTCTAACTGCTTGATACGAGATTGAACCTGTACAGCCTTCGTAGCTTTATAACGAAAACGCTCAATAAAATCTTCAGTATCTTTGATCATCTTCTGCTGATTCTCATAAGCAGCCTCAAGTTGTTGTCTTCTCTCCTTACGAAGCACCAAGTATTTACTATAGTTAGCTTTATAATCATGGATCGAACCCATGCTAATCTCAATCGTACGATTCGTGATATTATCCAAAAAGGCTCTATCGTGAGACACTAGCACAACGGCTCCATGATAATCTTTCAAAAAGTTCTCTAACCACTGAATTGATTCAATATCCAGATGGTTAGTAGGCTCATCCAGCAAAAACACATCTGGTCGTTTCAACAGAATCTTTGCCAATTCAATCCTCATTCGCCACCCTCCAGAGAACTCTGAAGTTGAACGTTGGAAATCATCTCTTTTGAACCCAAGACCAATCAATGTCTGCTCAATAGAAGCCATATAGTTACCACCACCGATAATCTGTAATCTATCGGTTAACTCCGTAACTTTTTCAATTAGCTTCATATAATCCACAGAATCATAATCTTCCCTAGAAGCCAAAGAATCATTTAGTGTGGCTAGCTCCTTCTCCATATTAAGGATGTCCTCAAAAGCGGACTCCGCCTCCTCTAACACCGTACGATGATCATTAACCATCATATGTTGCGGAAGATAGCCTACTGTTACATCTTTGGGGCAAACCACCTGTCCTGAAGTGGCCTCCTGCTCTTTAGCAAACACTTTTAACATAGTGGATTTACCAGCACCGTTACGTCCTGTTAAACCGATACGATCCTTGGGATTAATTTTAAAGGTTAGATTCTTAAACAAATCAAACCCTCCAAAGCTGACAGTCAGCTGCTCTACTGAAATCATTGAACAATATTTTGGATTACACCTAAGGGAGCAAAGATATAATATTTCACCGCTCTTTTCCTGTTTCTATCCATCTTATCCATAAACTTTTTGGAGTTTATATCTGTTTACTCAATGTTGAGTTAATAAAAAACCACACAAGCATATTTTTTGAACTGCTATTTTTTTATTCTTTTTGTATTCCATTTACTCGCTATGAAGCAACAACACACACACACAATGAAGAATTATTTCCAAAAAAAATGGCTATACATCTTATCTATCTTTGGCTGCCTAATTACCTTTATTCAACCATCACAAGCTATTGACCATTACACCCAACTCCGCACCTACTATTTCATAACTAAGTCAATCAAACACAACTGGAGTTATTCTGGAGCCATTGGACACCACTATGTAAAAAAAGACAATAATTGGAATCGATTAGAGATAAGAAATGAGATCTCATATAGATACCATAAAGACGTAAAGTTTATCTCAGGAGCTCGATTAAACTATGTTCGTAAGTATAACCAGAACTATCAATTTGAAGTACGGCCTTATCAAGCTGTTTCATTGACATGGCCTCGTTTTAACAGTTTTAAGTTTGAACACCGTTTAATGATGGAAGAGAGACTTACGTGGGACCTAATAGGTGATAACAACATAGTAACACAAGGACGATTCCGTTACCGTATTGACACAAAAATTCCAATATCAAAACCTGCACTTATTCCAAATACATTGTATATTCGTCCGATGATAGAAACTTTTGTATCTTTTGGCGAGAATATTGACAATGCATTTTTATCACAAAATAAATATACTGTCGCACCAGGGTACATTATATCAAAAAAATCCACCTTAGAATTTCGTTACGAACTGATTAACGGCAAATCTGCAACTGAACACATTACTAAAAAGATCACAAATTTATTTCGGTTACAATTAACCCATAATCTGTTTTAAAACCAAAATCTATGAAAAAGAAGAGAGATAATACGAAATTCGGCACCTTAATCGCATTTGTTTTTTGTATCATAATTCTAGTAGTAGGAATAAAGATGTGTCCTAAAGAGAACAAACAAACAGGACCACCTCTTCCTGAAGACACTTTAAGTCAGAAAAAACAGAATCAAATATATGCCCCAAATAAAGACCAAAAGAGAATCAAAAATCAAGATCATCTAAAACAAAATAATCAACCCAAAGATCGTTTTCCCAAAGAAGAAATCAAAACCATTAAACCCATTGAAAAAAATATTGAAACGGACAGCTCTTCATCCATAGATACTACCGACTCAACAAAAGAGGAAGAAATAGATACTACTACAAAAGATATTGCATATATGATAAATGCATCATATAAACGTATGGAGGTGGGACTTTTCCCAAACATCAATATCACCACCTACTCGAATAATGAGAAAGTGCTATGGGTTGCATCTTTAAAGAAAGTATCTAAATTCCTCGTGCTAAAATCCTCTGAAATCAAATACATCCATAGCTTAAAATACCCAGGAGAAGATGCACTAAAGAAAGACGAGATAAAGAATATACGTCAAGACATTAGCAAAGTTCATCAATTTAAAGAGCTCAAAGAGCTTCTAATTAACAAACAAAATCAATACAAGTCTGATCTGCCAATTACAAACACTGCATTTCAGGATCAATTTCTTATTGGAAAAGGAATACACCTCTATCTATACTCTGATGAAGAGATCGATGCAACAAACTCAGCCATTGCGCTGCAAAATATGTGGACCATTCCAAAGAAGAGTCGTACGACTACTGACACTCGAATTATCGCCTCTTCGACAGACAATAAGAATATAATCATACTTCTATCTAATGGACAAATCTACGAGTTAGACAACAAACTAAAAGTCATTAATAACTTGAAACTAAAAGAAGATCAAACCTATAACAGTTCCATCATCAGAGGGAAAAACCAACTTGTGATCACCTCTAATAAAGGCATTTACGAAATCGGAAAAAGAGATAATCAATGGACTGTAACAAATTTCACATCTCTAAATCTTAAGACCAATAGAGCTGTATTACAAAAACCTAGGCTATTATCCTCAGATGGCAAACAAATATTTGTTGCAGTAACAGCTACCCAGAAACCTAAAATACTCTTCTACCAGATAGGACATCGAGAAACCGATTTTCCTTATTTTACTCATGAAATTGAATCCTCTGAAGAAACTTCGATGATAGACATTCAAGTGATTCACAATCAACTATACTTGTACACGTTAAGCAAGACCAGTAAAATATCACGCCTAGATATCGACTACTCCAATAAACGAGTGACTCCGATGTGGGAGATGAAGAATAATGTATATCTACTCTTGCACAACAACAACCACGATCAAATATTCTCTGTATCCCAAGAGGCAGGAAGATGGCGCATAAATTCCATCTCTACAAAGGATGGTAGAACCTTAAAATATTTCATCTTAGATCTAAAAAAAGACTATCTTCCCATTAATGAAACAATACAACCTATTGGTCCAAATCATTTTGTCTATACCGGCGTTCTAGACCTATTGGAATGCCAAATTATAGAACCCTAACTTTTTTTAGTCTTAACTATCTACTATCGTGAAGGGAATCGCTATATTTGTCACTTTAATATCATATTTAAGTTTTACATTTTGGGTAGAAACAGAAGAAAAAAACCGTTTTACGAAAAAGTTCGTATCACCGATGTAGGTGCCGAAGGAAAAGCTATCGCTAAGATCGATGACATGGTCGTTTTTACAACCCATGTGATTCCTGGTGACGTAGTAGACCTTCAGGTCGTAAAAAAAAGAAAAAGATACCAAGAAGCCAGAGTAACAAAGGTTCATGAATACTCAGAAGATCGCCAAGATGCTTTCTGCGAACACTTCGGTACTTGTGGTGGATGTAAATGGCAGTTTCTTCCATATGAGAAGCAACTTTTCTATAAACAAAAACAGGTGGAAGACCAGCTTAATCGTTTAGGAAAAATAGAGCTTCCCGAGTTTGACCCAATTCTCGGGTCAGAAAAAACTTCATTCTACAGAAACAAACTAGAATACACTTTCTCTAACAAACGTTGGTTAACCTTTGAAGAGGTAGAGTCAGGAGAAGAGTTTGATCATATGAATGCAGTAGGGTTTCACATCCCTGGAATGTTTGATAAGATCATCGATATCGACAAATGTTGGTTACAACCAGAACCATCAAATGGTATTCGTAATGAAATCAGAAGATATGCTCTAGAAAATGGTCTTACATTCTTCGACCTAAGAAACCAAGAAGGATTCCTTAGAACGTTGATTGTTCGCACATCCTCAACGGGTGAAAATATGGTGATCGTCTCTTTATTCTACGAAGACAAAGAGTCTAGAGAAGCGCTTCTAAACCATATTGATGAAAAATTCCCTGAAATCACATCTCTAATGTATGTGATCAATGAGAAGAAAAACGACACCATCGCCGATCAAGACATTATCGTTTTCAAGGGACAAGATCATATTATGGAAGAGATGGAAGGAATCCAATTCAAAATTGGTCCGAAATCGTTCTATCAGACAAACTCAGAACAAGCGTACGAGCTATATAAAATCACACGCGACTTCGCCCAACTAACCGGTGAAGAGAATGTCTATGACCTTTATACAGGTACAGGTACCATCGCAAACTTTGTAGCTAAAAAGGCAAAACATGTTGTGGGTATCGAATACGTTCCCGCTGCTATCGAAGATGCTAAAGTCAACTCTGCAAATAATAAGATTGACAATACCACTTTCTACGCAGGAGATATGAAAGACATCTTAAATGACGAGTTTGTGGCTGCACATGGAAATCCTGATGTAATCATCACTGACCCTCCTAGAGCAGGAATGCACGAAGATGTAATCAATGTAATCCTTAACGCCGCACCCAAACGTATCGTTTATGTAAGCTGTAACCCTGCAACCCAAGCTAGAGACCTTTCTCTTTTGGATGCAAAATATAAAGTAACTAAGGTACGTCCAGTAGATATGTTCCCTCATACACACCATGTAGAAAACGTAGTACTACTAGAGGAAAAATAATAATCGTTTCAAACGATTATCCAAAGAGACTGTCCAAATCGACAGTCTCTTTTTTTTTGCTACATCCACTAATAATTTCAACTCACCATACCCCTAAATCGATATAAAGGAGATACAACAAAAATGAACACCCTGAAACACAACGCGATTTACAAATAAACCACCCCTTTTCTTTTGAATTCAAAAAACATTCGATTACCTTTAATACAAACAATAACTCTCGCTTTTACTTGAAACAAGTAGGTAGCCTGATCAATACACTCAGTCCCAAATTATCGGAAAGAAACTCCATGCCAAACACCAACAAAAACAACACCTCCTAACTACCTAGTTACTCTCTCATAGGTATTTCCTAATACCTTAATCCATGGATTAGCCGTGGTCTATCCATGGTTCATCCATCAATTTTGCGTTATCGATGGACAAACCATGGAGGAGGCATGGACAAAGCATGGACAAAGTACGGACAAAGTACGGAACAAACCCTTATTAGATACTTAGTAGCCCCTTATTTTATAGAGTTAAAGAAATAAAAGAGCTATAGGATTTAGTATGAATATCTATACGATAGAAATATTGATTTGAATGTATGTTAGATTGGATATTGCTACGTATAGAATATTGGAGGTTCATAAATTAACTTCTTATACGATCACCGAAGAGATATATAGAGTTGGCTACGATGGCGTAATACAACAGAAATAAAGCAAAAGTAATTCACTATTAGAAGGTCATAAGAAAAAGAGGTTTGCTTTCTTATGTAAAGAGTTTCATTTTTATTATTTTTACAATAATAGAGGAATTTATATTTTTTTTCCAAAGAAACAGATGAAAAATTACGGGTTATATACCGATTATTATGAGATTACCATGTCTCAAGCTTTCTTTCTATCCGGGAAAGGAACAGATCAAACATCCTTTGATTATTTTTATAGAACAAACCCTTATAAGGGAGGCTATTTGGTTTTTGCAGGATTAAGTGATGCCATCGAGATGATTAAGGATTATAAGTTTTCAGCAGAAGATCTTCAATTCTTATACAACCAAGGGCTGGATCCAAGATTTATTGACTACTTAAAAGATTTTAAGTTTAGTGGGAATATATATGCGATGAAGGAAGGGGAGATTGCTTTTCCTAGAGTCCCGATAGTACGTGTCGAAGGAAATATCATTGAATGTCAACTGATTGAAACACTATTATTGAACATCCTAAATTATGAATCATTAATTGCAACTAAGACCTTCCGTATTGTGCAAGCAGCCAACGGTAGAGACATCATTGACTTTGGTCTTCGTAGAGCACATGGAACAGGAGCTGTACAAGCAAGCAAAGCATCTATTATTGGTGGTGCCGTAGCAACATCAAATGTCTATGCAGCAAGAAAATATGATTTAAAAGTATCGGGAACGATGGCACATAGTTGGGTGCAGAGTTTTCAAGACGAATATGATGCATTTAAAACATTTGCAGATATTCATCCTGAGAACTGCATTCTATTGGTAGATACCTATAACACTTTAGAGAGTGGGGTTCCAAACACCATCAAACTTGCCAATGAGTTAAAGAAGCATGGACAAAAAGTTAAAGGGATTCGACTGGATAGTGGAGATCTATCCTATTTAAGCCGTAAGGCACGCAAGATGCTTGACGAAGCGGGGTATCCTGATATTATCATAACGGCTTCCAATCAGCTTAATGAGTATGTGATTAAAAGTCTACTGGAACAGGATGCACAAATCGACGCATTTGGTGTTGGCACAGAGATGATCACGGGAAAACCAGATGCTTCTCTGGATGGAGTATATAAACTTTCAGAGTGTAACGGAATTCCAAGCATGAAAATTTCTGAGAATATCGAAAAAGTAACACTGCCTGGAGCCAAGAAGGTGGTAAGATATTTCGACGAACAGGGAAGCTTCTTTAGAGATGCTATTGTAAAGAGTTCGGAGGATATCACAAAGATTACCGAGATATCCCATCCGAGTGTTGAATATAAAAAGACAAATGTAGAAGGATTAAAGTTTGAGGAGTTGCAAAAACTTGTCATGAAAGATGGAGAGCTTGTCGCTCCTTTACCAACCACACAAGAAGCACATCAATATCTTCTAAAAAGATCCAAACAACTAGTGAAAGAACATTACCGTTTTATTAGTCCACACATCTATAAGGTCGGACTATCAGCGGCGCTAAAACAAGAACGTGATGATTTCCTTAATAGGCTATCTTCATAACCCCCAAAAACATGAACAAAAGCCAAACAATATTAGTCATCAATAAAAAAATATGCTGCAATAACATCGCGATGATGGTAGAAAAAAGTAGAAAGAATAATGTGTCATTACGCCCCCACGTGATGACACATCGGTCTACACAGATTGCCTCTTGGTTTAAAGAGTACGGCATCCATAAGATTGCGGTTTCTTCACTAAATGAAGCGGAATATTTCATGGAACATGGATGGGATGATATTACAGTAACTGTTCCGTTTAACATCCACCATGTTGAACAGTTAAATAAGATAAACAAGAAGATAAATCTGCAGGTAGTCGCAGAACACTTGTCTACGCTAGAGGAAGTTGAGAAGTATATTATCGATCCAATAGCAATATATCTAAAGATCGATACAGATGGAGAGATTCTTGGGGTTGCTGCCAATAATACTGCGAAGATTGAAAAGATCATTCAATTTATCCATAAGAGAAAAGATAAGTTTGAATTCAAAGGCTTTCTAGCTCATCCTTTTAGCACTTTTCTTAGTAAAACGAGACATGGGGTGAATAATATACACTACGATACAATTCTACAACTTAGGAAGCTGCGTAATATGTTTCAGTCTTACTTCCCTCAAATGGATTTGATCATTGGAGATACACTCTCCGCACTGATATGTAATGATTTTAGGAACATCAGTGAGATTCAGCCAAGCACTTTTGTTTTCAATGATGCATTAACATGGAAGATGGGAGCCTGCAGATTGGAAGATATTGCCATCCGAATCCATACCACCGTAATTGCAAAGAATAAATCGAGAAACGAGATCGTAGTTCAAGCCAACGAACAACATCTTACTCGTAATAGCTATATTAATGTGGATGGCAAACCACTCTATGGACGTATCATCAAAAAGAGTAACAACAAAGAGGAGCTTCTAGGAGAGTTGAACTATATTCATAAGATATCTCTATCTCATGCTACGATAAAAGTAACTCCTAGTGAATTCTTTAAGATAAAAAGAGGAGATGTAATAGAGATAATTCCTGTTAAAGCTCCCGCTACTTTTAATAGTTGTCAGTGGGGAATTACAGAGGACAATGAGGTGATTCACACCATGCCCCAAAAGAAAGAGTGGGAAGCTTTTCAACAAAAATAAGTATGACATCTATTATCCTCCCTACTCAATGATCTAAATATCTACTAACGCTATAAGTGTTGATAGGCAACAGGTTTTTTCTATTTTTATATCTAATGGTGTTTGTGCTTTTACCTGCTTTATTTGAGCCACCAACTTATCACAAAGCTCTTTTGCCTTCTTTGTGTTAAAAGCAATAATATTGTGCTTCTCTCCAATATCCTGCTTAAAGATTATACAATTCGGTATTTCCTTCATCGTAGCTATACAACAGCTTATAGTCGCCAACACGAAGGCTTTATAAGGTTTAATCGGTTCATCCATAGATTGCGTATACATTTTCATGCATTCCTTTTATTTTTAGCATAAAAAATTCTAAGTATCTACATCTAGATGCTAGTCTTAGCATTGTTTTGATCTTATTATTTACACCTTCTAAAGGTCCTGTCGATATTTGACATTAATACTACATGTAGTCTTTTACAACGACTACAACGTAACTTCCGTTTTTTGTCTTAACATTAAAGTAAACAGTATCTCCAATATATGAGATCTGTTGGTCATATAATCCTAAACAGTGAAATATACTACTGGTATTCATACCTACGGTGTTTAATGGTTATTAACCCGACGTTGACTGATCCATAATACTAAAAACATAAACTACTGATAATATAATGTTTGCTCAACTGTCATTATCGAAATACTGCCGTCGGATTATTCGTAGCTATATGATGTTTACCAGTATTTTTGTTCATATACGCTTATAGATGAACCTTAATGAAACGGCTTTTGTTATTGTTAAAGAGATGTTCTTTGTAATGGAGCATGAATATGTACATGTTACTCAAAATTATGCAGGTCTTCCAGCTCATCTTGAGTTTTCGAAATAGGTGCCTATTCATGGAATGAGCATATTTACTCAATTAATGGTAAAAAAACATCCTAAGAGCTTGATATTAAATCAATTATGCATAAAATAAATATGAGCAATGTAAATTGTATTTGGATATCGAAAGGCTGTAGCCCTGTGAATATTAATCCTTATTTGTGAAATAATCTTCATATATTTAGATGTAAACCTTTTGAAAACAGAGCATTATGTTTAAAAAATTTATTCCTAATAAGAGTATTTTAGGAGTTTAAGTTATACTAATTTTGGATGGACTTATTCGCATTCATTTAAATATCCATTTTAATATGAAAAAGAGAATAATTATTACCCTTTTAGCATTAATGTCAATAGAGATAGCTAAATCTCAATGTATAAGTGTAGAACTATCTATTAAGTGGGAGAACGGCGTTCATCCTTTTAATAAAGACTCTATTTTATCTATGCCTTATTTACAGATTACGTATAGAAATACATCTAATTACAATTACTATTTTCCAAAAGTTTATTACGATCCTTCAGGAAACCCAGAGTTTCCAGTGAGTTCATTAATACAATACCCTGCGCACATAAAACCAACTCTTTTAGAAAGTGCAAAGCAACACGATACTTATACTAACGAAAGATTTAATATCAAATTAGGTGACGAAATATTTCTCATAAGGGGATGGCTTGTTAAAAGAGATACAGTATATAAAGATGAAAAACATGGAATGGATGAAATAAATGATGACCTATCAGTGATATATAGGTGGTTAGATTGTCTTGAAGAAAAAAGAGGAGATTATATGAACACATATCTTTCGGTAAAAGACATGAAACCGAGGCAGTTGGCTAAGAAACTTAAAGAAGGATTTGATTTTTTAGAAAAATGTCATTCGATAAAAGACATGAAACCGAAGCAGTTTGTTAAGAGATTTAAAGAAGAATTTGTTTTTTTAAAAAGCAACAAAACCTATAAAGAAACGTATAACTTATCTGGTTTAATGTTGGTTAAAGGGATATTCACTTTATATATTGGTCTAGAAGACTTGGGAAGTATTACTTATTTAGAACCTAGTTGGGAGAAAGGGCAGCCTATGTTTAAGCATGTTGATATTGATTTACCTTTACAGTACAATAGTTTTAAACTTTATAAAGGTCCTTATCATACGAATCAAGTTAAGGTTAAATTTAATTGATACTTTAACCTTTAGATTGAGGTGATATAGAATTAAAAACCAAAATGGTTCTCATGTGTTTGTCATTATACGTCGCTGCACGTAGCAACTAAATAGTTTAAATAGTTCGGCGTAGGACTCTGCCTACGTCGGACTTTAGGCCTCTTAAAACAACAGCCAGTCTCAACATACATGTAATTTTACAATAGCCTTAATTAAATACTTACCTTTTGCTCTAATAAAAGGAAGCTAAGGGTTATATTATCCCCATCATGACTATTTAAGGTAAGTAACGAAGGGGACCACCATTAAGGTGATGCCTAACGAATTCTTTAAGGTGAAAAGAGGTGACGCCATCGAAGTGGTTCAAACCATGCCACAAAAGAAAGAATGGAAAACCTATAAGTAGGAATAAGGAGGATTAATTTATCCCCCTTACTGATATTGTTTAGAGCATATTCTCTTATAGATGAGGATATGCGACAGGCTTGCCTGTTTTTCTATCTAATGGTGTTTGTGCTTTTACCTGCTTCATATGAGCTACCAACTTATCACAAAGCTCTTTTGCCTTCTTTGAGTTAGAAGCAATAATATTGTGTTTCTCTCCAATATCCTGCTTAAGGTTGTATAGTTCGGCCTTTCCTTCATCATAGCTATACAGTAGCTTGTAGTCTCCCACACGGATGGCTGTATAAGGCTTAATGTCTCTGTTGATCTTACGCAATCTCGGAGTTGCCCAATAGTGAGGATAGTGCCATACCATTGGAACTTCTCTTTTCAAGTTGTGCTTTCCTTTTAGTAGAGGAGTGATAGATACCCCATCTGAAACATAGTCACTAGGAAGATTGGCTCCTGTCATATCGACAAATGTCATCAATAGATCATCCGTGATTACTGGTTCTGAAACTCTTTTATTACCAGGAGTAACACCAGGCCATGAAACCAACATTGGAATACGAATACCTCCTTCATACGATCCTCCTTTACCTAAACGAAGAGGGAAACACGAGGTTGCATATGGCCCATCTACAGCATTACCACCATGTGTTACCAATCCACCGTTATCTGAGATAAAGAAAATAGCAGTGTTATCGAGCTGCCCATTTACTTGTAGTGCATCCATTATCCGTCCTAAGCTAGCATCCATGCTCTCTACCATAGATGCATAACGAGCTTGTGTTCTATTGTAACCCAATCCTAAGTATTTGGCCATAAGCTCAGGATGCTCCATCAGAGGAGTATGTAGAGCATAGTGAGATAAGTCAATAAAGAATGGTTTTTCTGGGTGTTTAGACAGAGAATCAAGCATATTTACTGCTACATTGGTCAATGCATCTGTCAAATAGGTACTATCCTTGTAGAAAGCATCTAATTGAGGGACATGATGACTTGACCCTGGTTTACCATATGGGACATAGTAACTCCCAGGGTGTCCTGCATGGTGTGATGCAATAGATACATCAAAGCCGAGATTCTTTGGATCGGCAGCATGAGCCCCCTTCTCTCCAAAGTGTCCTTTGCCTATCATTGCAGTAAAGTATCCTGCACTGTTCAGCACTTGCGGTAAAGTAAGTTGATCTTTAGAAATCCCTGGAACATTCCATTCAGGAACAAGGTGTTTCTGAACTTCTGAACTTCCCACACGTTCTCCAGGTATCCAGTTTGATATTCTTGTACGCATAGGATTTTGTCCTGTCATAATCGCAGTTCTTGTGGGTGAACACACAGGACTTGATGCGTATGCATCGGTGAAAGTAACTCCTTTTGCAGCCAATCGTTCCATATTTGGAGTTCGATATAGACGATTTGTTGGCACTGTTTCCTGCCACATAGGGATTGAGCTATCTTGCCATCCCATATCGTCTACTACAAACAGAAGAATATTTGGTTGTTCAACAATATTCTGTTGTGTCTTCTTTGCCATAGCACAGAATGGGGAAGCCATCAAACCTGCAACCATCAACTGTACTCCTTGCTTCAGTTTTTTATTCATAACCTTGTTTTATTGGTTACGATAAAAGTAATGCAAATAACAATCTACACAAAAAAAAGAACGTACCATTAAGATACGTTCTTTTTGATACTACCACCCTACATTCTCATTGGTATCCCAAATTGATTCAGGAGCGATATTATCTTTCTCAATATCTTTAAAATGCTTATACGTACCTACAGTCAACTCATATGTAGATGCCTCGTCACATACAATCATAGAGTGTGAATGCAGTTGTAATGCACTAATAGTCCACATATGATTTACACCTTCTTCAACAGCATGACGCAAAGCACGAGACTTATTATGCCCAGTGATTAGAATCATAATCTCTTTTGCATCTAACAATGTACCAACACCAACAGTAAGCGCTTTATTTGGCACTTGATTAATATCGTTGTCGAAGAAACGAGAATTCGCAACAATTGTATCATGGTTTAGCTCTTTATCTCTTGTTCTTGAAGCAAGAGAAGATCCTGGCTCATTGAAAGCAATATGACCATCCATACCAACACCACCCATGAATAGGTCGATGCCTCCATAAGAAACGATTTTCTTTTCATAACGAAGGCACTCTTCTTTCATGTTCTCCGCGTTTCCATTTAAGATATTTACATTCTCAAGCTTAACATCTACATGGGAAAAGAAGTTGTTCCACATAAAAGAGTGATAACTCTCTGGGTGGTCCTTAGAAATTCCAACATACTCATCCATATTGAAAGTAACTACGTTAGCAAAAGTAACTTTCCCTGCTTTATATAGTTCAATTAGGGCTTTGTAAGTTCCTAGAGGAGTTCCACCTGTAGGAAGTCCTAAAATAAAAGGCTTTTTCTCAGTAGGATTTGCATCTGCAATACGTTTAGCGATATAGTTTGCACTCCACTGTGCTACACTAGATGGTTGATCTTGGATTATTAACCTCATCTTTATATTTGTTTGAATATATTGATTGTTTGTTTTCTTTAAAAACTTCAAAGATAAAAAAATAGGCCATAGAACATACCATTCTACAACCTATTCTCTTTATCCTTTGATTATTAAAATGCTATTTTATAGATAAGTTAATACAACTTCAACCCATGGCATAATAATTGGAGCAATAATCGCAGTTAAGACACCATTCATCGCTAATCCAAGCGCAGCATAAGCACCGTGTTCTTCACTTTTCGGTGCAATCTTTGCTGTTCCTAATGCATGAGATGCTGTTCCAATAGCCATACCTTGAGACTTTGCATTGGTTACTCCAATTAGTTTCATAAAGCCTTCGCCTATAATTGCACCTAGAATTCCTACAGAAACCACAATGCCTGCAGTCAATGCTGGAATACCACCTATAGCTTCCGTGACCCCCATTGCAATAGGTGTTGTAACAGACTTTGCAGCCAACGAGAGGTACACTTCATTAGAAGCACCAAACATAAATGCAATGATTACAACAGATACAATACCCGAAATGCTACCAAGTAACATAGCCGACATGATACGTTTCCAGTCTCTCTTTATCCTTTCTAATTGTAAATAAAATGGGACACCCAAAGCAACGACCGATGGGTTAAGCCAAAAGCTTATAAACTTGGTTTTTGTGTTGTAATCTGCATACGAGATTCCTGTCATCAATAAAAATCCAATACATACCCCCATAGATACAAAGACAGGATTAAAGATAAACACAGGATACTTTTGATATAGTATCTTGGCTAAGATAAAGACAACCATGGTGAATGCCACCAAGAATGATATACTATTAATAAATTCCATTATTTTCCCTCCTCATTATTTATTTTCGACCTGACACGAGACCTGTTACAGCCATTACTACCAATGTACTAAGAACAGATGCTACAACAATTGGAACCCATTCTTTTTGAATGATATCCCACTGCACCATCAGGCCCACCCCCGCTGGAATAAAGAAGAAAGCCATGTTTTGAATCAAGAAATCACTAGCATCCTTTACCCAGTTTAGTTTCATAATTTTGAATTCTAGACACAAAACAAGGCAAAGCATCCCAATGATACTTCCGGGTACTGGCACGCCAAGCACCCACTTTAGCCCCTCCCCAAGAGCTAAAAAAGCTAGTATAAAAGCTAGCTGAGTGAATTTAGTCATCATATGCAATTTAATTTATTAGTTCGCTGGAATAAATATAACACAAAATTATTAGCATAAAAGTTCGACCTAATTGTATTAAAAAACATGTCATTAAGTGATTGCAACACTCAACCACCATTATCTCACTACCTTTCAATTGATTACAACCAAACACATGTTATAAAACACGAAGCAAGTTTAGTATTTTAACCGTATCTTATCAGCTACTTAAGACACTCATTTTAAACTTAATAAATCCAAATAAAGGTCATATTTATTCATATACATTTGATCGATCTATAATTCAAATAATTGTAACAGTCAAATCAAAAAGTTGTTTCATTTACACTTGATGATTTACCTATTTGATCATAGAAATAGAGCAAATAGGTAAATCATCAAACACAAAAAAAGGAAACATAAATGTTTCCTTTTTTTGTATTCAAACCTAATTACTGATAAGTAATCATCCGTTAAAATTAATTCACTAATCACTTTCTTCATTCAATAACAATAATTTCCATTTCTTTATAAGATACGGAATATTTCAATCACAAAATAAATGGATGGTTACATCCAATTACTGAAATAAAGATAGTACTATCAACTGCAATGATTACCGAGAAATACTTAAAATTGAACCTAAAACTAAGTAACTGATTTCACTTTTCAAAGCAATCGCGTGATTTTATTACAATAATCCACTTCCATAAACTGTTTTCTTACTATTTAAAACCACTAACCCGATCTGCTGAAGTAGCGATATGGTCACCCAAGCGACAAATAATTTATTACATATAAAGAAAGAGCGTTCTAAATGAACACTCTTTGTATGGAAGAATATAATTTTATGTGTAATAAGATCCGCTTATTTCTGTAGGAAGGCATCAATGGATTCAGCAGCATCACGTCCACTTCTCATGGCACGAACCACTAAACTAGCACCTGTAGTCACATCACCAGCAGCAAAAACTTTACCCAAACTAGTTATATTATCCTCACTAGCTACGTTTCCTCTTTGGTCTATATTCACACCTAATGAATCAATTAAACCTTTATGAACAGGACTAACAAATCCCATCGATAGGAAAACAATATCTATATCTAAGATTTCCGATGTTCCTTCAATCTCTACAGGGACATAACGACCATCTTTTGTTTGCCACTCGACTTCTACTATCTCAACTTGCTTAAGCACACCATTTTCACCAATAAAGCGCTTTGTAGACATACTCCAACGTCTTTCACAACCTTCTTTATGTGAACTTGAAGTTCGAAGCACATTAGGCCAATATGGCCATGGATTATCCTCTACACGCTCTTCACTTGGCTTAGGCATAATCTCTATTTGAAGTACTGATTTTGCTTTTTGGCGAATGGAAGTACCAACACAATCTGAACCTGTATCCCCACCACCAATAACCAATACATGTTTACCTTTGGCAGAAATTTTCTCTTCTTTAATCTTCTCTCCACCAATGGTTTTATTCTGTTGAGACAAAAAGTCCATGGCAAAATGAATTCCTTCTAATTCACGACCTTCCACCTGTAAGTCTCTAGGCTTCATGGCTCCACATGCTAACAATACAGCATCAAATTGCTTATCTAATTCTTCATGACTGATATCTAAACCAACCTCGGTATCCGCCTGAAAGTGAATACCCTCTAACTTTAGAACAGATAGCCTACGATCAATAATATTTTTATTCAACTTGAAATCAGGAATACCATATCGAAGTAATCCCCCAAATTTTTTATCTTTTTCAAATACTGTTACTTCATGACCTGCTTGATTCAACCAATATGCCGAGGTTAATCCAGCAGGACCTGAACCTATTACCGCTACCTTCTTCCCACTACGACAAGCTGGCTTTTGTGGAATAACATAGCCTTCTTCAAATGCCTTTTCAACCACCGAAGCTTCATTCTCACGAATCGTTACAGCTTCATCATGAATGGCCAATACACATGATTTCTCACAAAGAGCAGGACAAACTCTTCCTGTAAATTCAGGAAATGGATTGGTCGAAGTAAGGATGTGATATGCTTCCTTGTGCTCTCCTTGATATATCGCATTTTGCCATTCAGGCATTTTACTACCAACAGGACAACCCCAGTGACAAAAAGGCACACCACAGTCCATACATCGAGAGGCTTGCAACTGTCTGTCTCTATAATTTAAAGTTTGCTCTACCTCTCCAAAATCATATATTCTCTCAAGTACAGGACGATATCCTCCCTCTTTTCTTTCTATTTCAATAAAACCTTTTGGATTACCCATGATCTTTAATTTTAAATCGTTTCACTTACTTTTTTTTGATCAACAATCCCGATTACTCATGTCTTGAAGGATCGTCTTCTGCCAACTGAAGCTTTCGATTCAGTTCTGCAAGCTTCATCTCATTTAAAACTTTCTTATACTCTAAAGGAATAACCTTGATAAACTTTGGCAAACTCTCTTCCCAATTAGAAAGGATATTTGCAGCCAACGCGCTTTGGGTATAATCCATGTGTTTACTAATAATTTGCTGCAATTCACGAATATCGGAACGATCTTCAACAGGATTTAATTCAACCAATCCTTTGTTACAGAAATATTCAAAATCACCATTTACATCATACACATAAGCGATTCCCCCACTCATACCAGCAGCAAAGTTTTTTCCTGTCTCTCCAAGGACAACGACACGTCCTCCGGTCATATATTCACAACAGTGATCTCCACTCCCTTCAACCACAGCAGTTGCTCCAGAATTTCTTACAGCAAAACGCTCCCCTGCAATCCCTCTGATATAAACTTCCCCACTTGTGGCTCCATAGAGCGTGGTATTCCCAACAATAATGTTATCCTCTGGAACAAATGTAGATGCCGACGGTGGAACCACAATAATACGTCCTCCCGATAATCCTTTTCCAAGATAATCATTCGAATCACCTTGCAAACGAAAGACAATACCTTTGGCTAAGAACGCTCCGAAACTCTGCCCTGCAGAGCCATGGAAAATAGAGTGAATGGTATTATCAGGCAATCCTTCTTCACCATATTTCTTTGACACCTCTCCAGACAACAGTGCTCCAACCGTACGGTCAGTATTTTGAACAGGGAAATCAAACCATACCATATCTTTGTTTTTAATCGCTTTCTTGGCAGTCTGCAACATTTGTGTGTCTAAAAGCTTGGAATAGTCACGATCCATCATATGTGTATTATGGATATCAAATTTATTCACTTCCGCTGGTACATGGATTAATTTTGAAAGGTCCACCCCTTGCATCTTCCAATGCAACAAATCATCATTGGTTTCTAGCAAATCAGCACGCCCCACAATATCATCAAATTTCTTAAAACCTAACTCTGCAAGGTTCTCTCGAATCTCTTCTGCAATAAATCTAAAGAAGTTAATTACGTTCTGTGATTTTCCTAAGAATCGCTGTCTCAACTCTTCACTCTGCGTTGCAATACCTGCAGGACAAGTATTCAAATGACACTTTCGCATCATGACACACCCTAATACAATCAATGCCGAAGTAGAGAACCCAAACTCCTCTGCTCCCAGTAATGCTAATTTCACCACATCAGTACCATTCTTAAGCTGTCCATCTGCTTGAAGTTTCACACGCCCCCTGAGGTTGTTCATCACCAGGGTCTGTTGAGTCTCTGCAATGCCCATCTCAACCGGAAGGCCTGCGTGCTTGATAGAACTCATTGGAGAAGCTCCTGTTCCTCCATCAGAACCGCTAATTACTATCAAGTCAGAATGTGCTTTAGACACACCCGCTGCAATAGTTCCAACTCCCACTTCGGATACTAATTTAACCGAGATTTTCGCTTGAGGATTCACGCACTTCAAATCATAAATCAGCTGAGAAAGATCCTCAATTGAGTAGATATCATGATGTGGTGGTGGTGATATCAATGTAATACCTGGTGTAGAATTACGTGTCTTCGCAATAATCTTATTCACCTTAAATCCTGGCAACTGCCCTCCTTCACCTGGTTTTGCCCCTTGGGCAACCTTAATCTGTAGCTCATCAGCATTCACCAAGTAGTTGTTGGTTACACCAAAACGTCCTGACGCAATCTGTTTGATAGAACTTCTTGTATTTCTAGAGAACCTTGATGGATCTTCCCCTCCTTCTCCAGTATTACTTCTACCTCCGATAGCATTCATTGCTATTGCCAATGCCTCATGCGCCTCTTTAGAAATAGATCCATAAGACATCGCTCCGGTTACAAATCGTCTCATGATATTCTCGACGGGCTCAACCTCAGATATATCAATAGGATTTTTCTTCCACTTCAATAAACCACGAATAAATGCAGGTTTGGTATTCTCCTCATCCACTAGTTTACTATACTTCTTGTACATCTTGTAGTCATTAACTTTGGTTGACCACTGTAACAATCCAATAGTTTGTGGATTCCAAGCATGATGTTCTCCATCTTGTCGATAAGAAAACACTCCACTTGATTTAGGAGTAAAATTATCTTGTGTACTCTCAAATGCTTGGTCATGAAAATATACTACCTCTTTGAAAATCTCTCCATAAGAGATCCCACCAATTCTTGATGGGGTACCTTTAAAATATTTATCCACAATTTCGTCACCGATCCCCACAGCTTCAAACAGCTGTGCTCCATGATAAGAACGCAATGTGGAGATTCCCATCTTAGATAACACTTTAAGTAGACCAGCATCGATAGACTTGATAAAATTCTTACGTGCTTCTGAATAATCCTTATTTATCTCACCCTTAGATACCATCTCATTAATAGATGCAAAAGATAAATAAGGATTGACAGCACTAGCACCATATCCAACAAGAAGGGCAAAATGCATCACCTCACGAGGTTCTGCACTCTCTACAATTAACCCCACTTGCATACGCTTCTTCTTCTCAATCAAATAGTGATGAACCGCTGAGGTCGCAAGAAGCGATGGGATTGGTGCCATCTCTGGACTTATGTGTCGGTCTGAAAGGATTATAAAATTTTTATTTTGATCTACAGCCTCTTCCGCCTTCTTCAACATCACATCAATAGCTTTCTTTAGCCCTACTTCTCCTTCGGACTTACGGAAAACCATTGGTATGATCGCATGGGTAAATGAGTCATGCTTGAGATCTTTAATCTTCCCTAAATCAGTGTTGGTGATAATTGGACTATCAAATTTGACCAACTTACAGTGATCAGGAGTGTCTTCAAGAATATTTGTACTTAACGATCCAATATAGTTCGTTAATGACATCACCAATCCTTCACGAATAGGATCTATTGGCGGATTTGTCACCTGTGCAAACAACTGTCTAAAATAAGAAAATAGACGTTGTGGCTTTTCAGAGAATACTGCAAAAGGCACATCGTTCCCCATAGATCCAGTAGGTTCTTTTCCCGTTTCAGCCATCGGCTTCAGAATCTGAGTTAGATCCTCTTTTGAATAACCGAAAGTCTTAGAATAAAGGTTATACTCTTTGCCCATACTAGACGGAACTCTCTGTTTCACCGCTAGTTCATCCATCATTAGACGGTTCTCTTTTAACCAGTTTACATATGGATAACGACGAGATATATCTGCTTTCACCTCTTTGTCTGGTATAATGATACCTAACTTAGTGTCTACCAGCAGTAGTTTCCCTGGACGCAGACGACCTTTCTCTTTAATCTCTTCTGCATCAAAGGTCTGTACCCCAACTTCTGATCCCATCACAATCATGTCATTTTTTGTAATCACATAACGAGATGGACGCAATCCATTTCTATCTAATGTTCCTCCAATATATCGTCCATCAGAAAAAACAATTGAAGCTGGACCATCCCATGGCTCCATGAGAGTCGAATGATACTCATAAAAACCTTTAAGACTGTCAGGAATAGGGTTTTTCTTATTAAAAGACTCTGGAATCAACATACACATTGAATGAGGCAATGTTCGCCCAGTCATATGTAAAAACTCCAAAGTATTATCTAGAGAAGCTGAGTCAGATTTTCCTGGCTCAACAATAGGATATAGCTTTTTAATCTCCTCTCCAAAAACTTCTGACTTACACAAACTTTCGCGAGCCCCCATCCACAATCGGTTCCCTTTTACGGTGTTAATCTCACCATTGTGTGCCATCATACGGAAAGGTTGTGCAAGATCCCATGTAGGAAAAGTGTTTGTACTAAATCGGCTATGCACCAAAGCGATTGCACTCTTAAAATCTGGGTCCGTTAAATCAGTAAAGTAATCCCTTAACTGATCTGGTGTTAACATCCCTTTGTAAATAATTACTTTAGAAGATAAACTACAAACATAAAAAGCTTCAGCTTCCTTTAAAGTAGAGTTACGGATTTCATCTTCCGCCTGTTTTCTAACTAAATATAGTTTACGTTCTAACACGTCCCTTTCATAGTCTCCTGAATAGAATACCTGTTGAATAGATGGCTCTGTTCGAAGGGCAATCTCTCCAACATGACGACTATCTACTGGAACATCTCTCCATGTTAACAGAGACAAACCTTCTGCAACAGCATACTTATCTAATACCTGACGGCACAATGCTGCGTCCTCTTCGTTATTAGGAAGAAAAATTAAGCCAGTACCATAGCTTCCTAGTTTTTCAGATACTCCTATCCCTTTAGATAGATAAAAACTATGTGGCACTTGTAGTAAGATTCCCGCTCCATCACCCGTTTGGTTATCTGAGCTCGTTGCACCACGATGATCCATATTACGAAGGACAACGAGCCCTCGCTTTACAATATCATGTGATGGCACCCCTTTAATATGTGCAACAAAACCAATTCCACACGCGTCATGTTCATGGACAGAATCATAAAGACCCTGAGCCTTAGGAAATCTTCTCTGCATAATATATCGTATTTTACTTGTATTTTAGAAAACGAAATTCACATTCTGAGACACTATATTTTTGAAGTAAAAAGAAACCCAATTGAATAAATTACAATTAATAAGCAATTTGATAGTTTTTCTCAGAATCTGTAAGCAAATATACAATTCAAATATATTATTACAAATAGTGCAACAGCTTTAAAACATCTAAACTTCAATAGAATTGATCTGAAGTTAAAATAAACTCCGCCATATCAATGAGTTAGCAACACATTAAATTAATGTTAACAAAAAACAAGACAAACTTACAAATCGTCAACATATATGCAATCTAAAACCATAATGAAAGATTTTACCCCCATATTCTTTCTTACAAGCAAGAAATACTGCATCACATTTTACTTGGCGATCCTTGGATATCGATCGATTGACAGTTAATGGGAAGTAAAATTCTATGGGATAAACAGAACTAAGTTTAAGGCTTATTATCTCTCTTTTGTTTATGATAAGTGGCCCACTTGCCGGAATAAAAACCCATCGTAAATGGCACAACCAATATGACGACAAATAGCAATATCAAATAGATCAATATCGATGAAATCATATCCTTCAGCTGCTGAATCGCTGTTTTAGTGACCTCCACTCCCAACTTGTTCATCTCCTTGAAAGCAACCGCACGTTCTCGTTGTACAATCGAATCTAAAGCGGCTCGTTCTCTTAAAATCATTGAGTCTAATGCGACACGCTCATTATGTAGCACTTTTAACGAATAAGACCACTGCTGGTTCAACTGAATTAGCAGAGGAGAGGTCTCCTCAATCAACTGGTTCAAACCTTGTTGGAATCGTTCAGGGCTCTGTTCGACTAGTTTATTAAATCGATCAATTTTAATGCTAATTGAATCTAGTGTTGCTTGAACATTCACAGAGTCTACACCTGCATTTATCGCAATCAGTTGGGTTTCCCATTTTAGTTGACTCGAAAGAGCCGAAGATTTAAACTGTAACTGACTATTTAATTCAGACATCACCTGAGGTAATGTACCTGTAGTTACAATAAAAGCTGTATCTGGTATCTGATTAAATTCATTATAATCTTGTAATGGGGTGGTACGAACAAAATCGAGATTAGTGATCGGATGATCTTGAACATATTGCATTACAAATTCATAGCTATCGTTATATTTGCTTTTATGTAGTGTTTCTTTTGCGAATTCATCGAAATTTTGTCGCATCTGATTTACACAATTCGATAAAATGTTGGTCGAGTCTTTGGATATCGTTTTAAACTCTTCGCTCTCAATATAACGCCCTACCTGTTCAAGAAAAATCCAAGTATCCACAAAAGCATATAGAGGGGGATTTTGATATACAACTTCCTCAACCCCTCTTATAAAATTTAATTTTAATATTAACACTTGCTGCTTTACAATGACATCTGTTGTTTGATCTTGCAGCGAGTCACAGGCATCATTAAAATTTAATACTAGTTGATTTCCTGCCCTATAGAGAAGGTTTCTAGTATTAATCTCATAATTAGTCAATGGCTCCTGTTCTGTCTCTAATTTTAGTAATGTACATTGAGAAAAGAGTACAATCATCAGAATGGATAATAATATATAACAGCAATGAGTACGTCGCATAACAAGAAAATAAATTACAGTATTAAGAGGGCTACCCTCTTAAGTTATACAAATAAATAAAAAAACAGTTCATCAACGACATCTAAAGATCATCACATGACTTGTTTTATAGAAATAAAATAGATGGGAAGTAGCTCACACTCTAAAAAGTTATGAAATATACCCATATAACACTGAAATAATATATTAAAACGAGCAGATAGATCGGAAACAAAAACTGTAAGTTAGTACTCTTACATTTCACACTGCACTTTAAAATCTTGTAAACGACCTTGTAAAACATCTACCTCTTTATCATTATTACAGTAAGGACTACCTAAAAGCAATCTCTCGAAGATAAAATACTGATATCACAAAATCCTAGGGAGATGATACAGGAATAAAACGCACTTCCTTCGGCGGCACTTTGTAAATTATTCGAAAATCATTCGAAAATACCACATCCATTTGATGTTATCGATGAATGATCTTCGAAGATACTTTGAAGTAAATTCGAAGCAAAGGGAGGGAAAACACGAACCATTCCCCTACCATTCCCCTACGATTATCTATAGGGGCTAGACATACAAGAGTTAAATGATTGGCTTCAACCCAAAAGGTAAATGTAGTTAGGCTTTAACTAAAAGTATCCTTTAGACAAAAGTGCATTAATACTAAATGTTGCAAACTAACCTTTAGAAAGGACTAAATCATTACTATAGCTATTAATAGTTTTAGACATTCTAAATCTGTAGCACCAGAAAATAGATATTACAAAGTAGGTCGCAGCCTTATGACAATAAACTTCACATCATATTACAGGTGTACTCCCAAATACAATTATTGCAATACTTTGATACATGCACTTTAGTAGCATTTGTGTATTTATTGACATTTTAAATATTTAAACACATAAACACTATTTAACTAAAAATACAATCCCTACACAAATTTGAGTTAGCACCCTATATTTCAACTCAATAACATCATAATAACATCCTTAAAAGATCGTTTCTAAAAATAGCATTGACAATCGTCACTATTTATTTAACAAAAGATGCGTAATATCACGGTTCCGTAAGAATTTGTAGTAGTTTCACCGGGGCCATCACAAATGTGATTGAAAAGATTAGTAGTAAGTAAAATCGATAAACCTACATCATTTTATGAAGATAGCAGAAAAAAAACTACAATATAAGATTTACGAGAATATAGATGAATTGCCTAAGAACTTTAAAGAGTTAGTTCTTCAAGCGAGAAAAGAGACAGGTAATGCTTATGCTCCTTACTCTCAGTTTAATGTTGGAGCCGCACTTCTTCTTTCGAATGACAAAATCGTTGGGGCCAACAATCAAGAAAATGCCGCTTTCCCATCCGGTTTATGTGCAGAACGAACGGCTGTTTTCTTTGCACAAAGCCAATATCCAGATGAAGCCATCGACGCAATTGCCATCACTGCATTTCACAATAACCAATTTACAAAAGAGACTATAAAACCATGTGGCGCATGTTGTCAGGTGTTGTCTGAGACAGAGAAAAGAGGGAAAAGACAAATGACTATCATTCTAGATGGACAAAATCAAATTGAAGTGATAGAAGGAGTTGAAACTCTTCTCCCATTTCAATTCTCAGGAGAAGAACTTAAGCATCTTTAATAGCTTTTGCAAAAAAATTCCATACAGCATCATCAGGTGGAGTTGCAATAATAGCTGTAAACTCTTTTGTCACAGGATGGCTAAAAGTTAGTTTACGTGCATGAAGGTGTATTCCACCATCAGGATTTGAACGAGAAGCACCATACTTTAGGTCTCCTTTAATGTGTAATCCTATTGCAGCCAATTGTGCTCTGATCTGATGATGTCTTCCAGTGTGTAATTCTATCTCTAAAAGATGGTACTTAGTAGAAGATCCTAGATAGTGATATGTTAATGCCGCCTTTTTTGCTTCTGGACGATCTTTATGGTAGGCATAGGACTTATTTTGTTTTGTATTACGCACCATGTAATGCTCTAACCTTTGAGAAGACACTTCAGGCTTCTTATCTACAACGACCCAATAAGTCTTTTGCATCTCTGATTTGCTCTGAAACATCTTATTCAGTCTAGTTAGCGCTTTAGACGTTTTGGATAACAAAAGTACACCTGATGTAGGACGATCTAAACGATGAGGTAAACCTAAATAAACATTCCCAGGCTTACAGTCTCTATTCTTAATAAATGCTTTTACTACATCAGTCATAGGAGTGTCGCCTGTTTTATCTCCTTGTACAATAGCTCCCGAGGGCTTATTTACTGCAATCAGATGATTGTCTTCAAATAGAATTGGATACATAATACATCAAAACAAAAACAATCAGGCAATTTGCCTGATTGTCATACTGTAATTACTTACAACTATAATTAATACTGTTCTCTTTCGTTAGGAAAATCTACGGACTTCACGTCAGAAACATAGTTTCCTACAGCACCAATGATCTCTGCTCCTAGGTTATGATAACGACGTAAGAATCGTGGAGAAAATTCCTGTGTAATACCCAACATATCGTGTACTACCAAAACTTGACCATCCACTTCACTTCCCGCACCAATACCAATCACTGGTATCTTTACTGTGCTAGCTACTTTTTTTGCTAAACTTGCCGGAATCTTCTCTAAAACTAATGCATAACAACCCGCTTCTTCAAGAAGTTTGGCATCATTAATTAGTTTCTCAGCTTCTTCGTCTTGCTTTGCACGTACAGTATATGTTCCATATTTATGAATAGACTGAGGCATTAACCCTAAGTGACCCATAACAGGAATACCAGCACACAGGATACGTTTTACAGACTCAATAACCTCTTCTCCACCTTCCATTTTTACAGAGTCAGCATGTGTCTCCTTCATGATACGGATTGCAGAAGAAAGAGCCTCTTTTGAGTTTCCTTGATAAGAACCAAAAGGAAGGTCCACAACAACGTGAGCACGGTTAACCGCTTTTACCACAGAACTTCCGTGATAGATCATTTGATCAAGAGTAATAGGTAGTGTAGTTTCGTTACCCGCCATTACGTTTGATGCCGAATCCCCTACTAAAATTACATCGATACCAGCTTGATCAACCAATTTCGCAATACTATAGTCATATGCAGTTAGCATTGCAATCTTTTCCCCTTTGAGCTTCATCTCGGAAAGCACATGGGTAGTAACCTTTTTTACCTCTCTATGTACAGACATTACCTTTATTTATTGATACAATACCTGCAAAATTATGAAATAAGATTTTATTACGCACCATAAAATAGCTTCATTTATTTAGATAAAATAGAAACAGGAGCTGACATAGTGCCTATAATTGACAATAAAAGGTCATTTTGACACCATGTCATGTACTATTTTTTGGGATAAAAGAGATCACACATGACAATATTTCATATTTACTAATGTTTTTAATTTTGGCACACCATTTGATATTTATCCTACCAAATGCACGAATACAAACTTTGTAATTCATGTAAATGGATTGAAGTATTATAGAGGTAGTGCAAAGCTTTTAATAGTAATAAAGCAAATTAGTAACTGAAACAAATTAAAAATTAAATATAATGGGAAAGATTATTGGTATTGACTTAGGAACAACAAACTCTTGTGTTTCTGTAATGGAAGGAAACGAGCCAGTTGTAATCATTAACAATGAAGGTAAAAGAACTACTCCTTCGGTAGTCGCTTTTGTAGAAAATGGTGAAAGAAAAATTGGTGATCCTGCAAAACGTCAAGCAATCACTAATCCAGAAAAGACTATTTACTCTATTAAACGTTTTATGGGGGAATCTTACGATCAAATCTCAAATGAGGTTGCAAGAGTTCCTTATAAAGTAGTAAAAGGAGATAACAACACTCCACGCGTTCAAATTGACGACCGTAAATATTCTCCACAAGAGATCTCAGCAATCACACTTCAAAAGATGAAGAAAACTGCTGAAGATTATCTTGGACAAGAAGTTTCGGAGGCAGTAATTACCGTTCCTGCATACTTTAATGATGCACAACGTCAAGCAACAAAAGAAGCTGGAGAAATCGCAGGTCTTAAAGTCCGTCGTATTATAAACGAACCAACAGCAGCAGCACTTGCTTATGGTTTGGATAAAAAAGACGAAGATATGAAAATTGCTGTCTTCGATCTTGGTGGTGGTACTTTTGATATCTCAATCCTTGAATTGGGTGATGGTGTATTCGAAGTAAAATCAACAGATGGTGACACACATCTTGGAGGTGACGACTTTGATGATGTAATCATTAACTGGTTAGCTGATGAGTTCCTTAAAGAAAAAGGTGTTGATCTACGTAAAGATCCAATGGCTCACCAACGATTAAAAGAAGCTGCAGAGAAAGCAAAAATTGAATTGTCTAGTGGTACATCTACAGAGATCAATTTACCATATATCTTCCAATTGGATAACATGCCACAACACATGGTTAAGTCATTATCACGTGCTCAGTTTGAGCAGTTGGCTGACGATCTAATCAGAAGAACTATTGTTCCTTGTGATAACGCACTTAAAAATGCTGGTCTTAATGCATCAGAAATTGATGAAGTAATTCTAGTTGGAGGATCAACTCGTATCCCAGCTATCGTAGAGAAAGTAAAATCTTTCTTTGGTAAAGCACCTTCTAAAGGGGTAAACCCAGATGAAGTAGTAGCTGTTGGTGCCGCAATTCAAGGTGGTGTATTGACAGGAGAGGTAAAAGATGTACTTCTATTGGACGTTACTCCTCTTTCATTAGGTATTGAAACAATGGGTGGAGTGATGACTAAATTGATTGAGTCTAACACAACGATCCCAACCAAGAAGTCTCAAGTATTCTCTACCGCAGCAGATAACCAACCAGCTGTAGATATTCATGTACTTCAAGGAGAACGTTCTATGGCAAATGACAACAAAACAATTGGTCGATTCCAATTGGCTGATATTCCACCAGCACGTCGTGGTGAGCCACAAATCGAAGTAACATTTGATATTGATGCAAACGGTATCCTACATGTATCTGCAAAAGACAAAGCAACAGGGAAAGAGCAATCAATCAAAATTGAAGCTTCTTCAGGTCTTAGTGATGACGAAATCCAACGCATGAAAAATGAAGCAGAAGCAAACGCAGAAGCAGATCAACAAGCGAAAGATAAAATCGATAAGATCAACGGTGCAGACAGCATGATCTTCCAAACAGAGAAGCAATTAAAAGAGTTTGGAGACAAACTGCCAGCTGACAAGAAAGCGCCTATTGAAGCGGCTCTAGATAAACTAAAGGAAGCGCATAAAGCAGAAGATATTGCAGCAATCGATGCAGCAACAGAAGAACTTAACACTGTATTCCAAGCAGCATCACAAGAGATGTATAATGCTGGTGCAGGTCAAGAAGCTCAAGGTGGTGCACAACAACAAGCACAACCAAATCAAGGTGATCAAGACAAAGAAGTAACTGATGTTGACTTCGAAGAAGTTAAGTAATCCTACTTACTATATAATTTTAAAAGCGACTATCTCAAAAGAGATAGTCGCTTTTTGTTTCTCAACATATTATTTGAATAGATGTCAGAATTTATCATCATAAGATAAAGCAGTTTATTGGTAAATAATGGAGCTCATATGTTTTAAACTCATATTTCAACATGCACTGAAAGTGCTACAGTTTATAGCCCAGTGCGAAGCACTAGGTATGGATAAAAGAGATTGGGGAGGGCTGTAAGTCCGATGATAATATATTGAATTAATCATAAAAGCTCAATTATAACAACTCCAATGAAACAAATCGAACATACAGCCTTTATTAGCAGTAAGTTATCTACACATAAGGGTTCACCATATACTAGTTTCTTCAAATAATATAAAAACAATCATCCCATATAGTAATATCTTTTCGTATAATTGTTTATAGATACGTACTTATACCTTTTAAATATGAAAAGAACGACAATTTTACTCTTTACTGTACTTCTGATTTTCACTGCTTGCACAAGGCAGCACGTAAATACAACAACATCAAATACCATTAAAGTTGGTGTATTCGATAAAAATGGTGACAGCCCATTCTGTATTACTGATGCTATGGAAGCATTAAAAATCGATAAAGATATTGCCCCCCGTGTCATTTCAGCTGCTGATATCATGATGGGGAATACTGAAGATATTGACGTGTACTTATTTCCAGGAGGTAGTGGGAGTTCAGAAGCAGCCAGCCTTGGTGAAAAGGGTCGACAAAGAATAATTGATCTTGTTAAAAAGCAAGGCAAAGGTATTGTTGGGATATGTGCTGGTGCCTATCTATTAACAGGAACAGAGAACTACACTTTCTTAAACTTAAGCGGATATAAAGCCATTGATGTAGAACATGACCATAGAGGACATGGGCTATCAACATTTTCATTAACCCAGGAAGGGGAAAAAATATTCCCTGAATTGGCCGATAGAGAAATCTCATATTGTCAATATTATGAAGGACCGGTAATGGTTCCAGTAACCAACAACGAAAGTAAGTATACCAAGCTGGCAACCATGTTAAGCGATGTGCATACCATTGAAGGTACACCAGCTAACATGACAAACAACAAACCTTTTATCACCATTAATGAGATTGGAAAAGGGAAAACAGCATCAGTTGTAGGACACCCAGAATGCACACCTGGAATGAGATGGATGATTCCTCGCCTTGTAAGAGTAGTAGCAAACAAGAAGATCATCTCTTATGATAACAATGTTGTGAAACCAGATCTATACCATCAAGAGATCCTATTTACCAAAGAACAACAGGCAAAGTACAGACTTGCGAAGAAACAGCTTTGCAAATCGAAAGAAGAAAAGCTAAAAGCTATGCAGGAATTGGCAGATATGAGTGCATGGTCTGCAAAAAAACTAATCCCCCCAATGCTACGAGATCAGGATTTTGAAGTGAGATTATTGGCAGCAAAATTAACAGTTCAACTCGAAAGAACTGATGCCATAAATGATGTAAAAGCTACGATTCTGAACGAATCAGATAAGAGACACAAAAAACTATTGGAAAAGGAACTGAACCAATTGCAAAGCCTTTACGGAAAACATAGCCAATAACGTAAAAAACTTTCAACACAGGGGGCTGTTCATAAATACAAGTACAATTAAAACTTATGACAGAATCAAACTCTATAAGACCAATTGGCAAGTTCTTCAAAAATAATCAATAAAGATTTTATCGAACAAAACACAGTCAATAAAAGTCATCCCAATAGGTAAACAATTTTAATCCACTTGAATGACTTTTATTGACTGTTTATTTATCGTTGGAACGTAATGACATAATCATATCGATTTAAAACGTAAATTAGCATTATCACAGTAGCAATCTAACTGAATGCTTACACTATCGTAAATTACACCTTCTGCATTTAGTAGTTTTAAATACTTGATTTGTATGTTCTCATCCTCTTGACTTGCCTCCTTCTGAGAAGCTGAAAGTAAATCTTTCTTCTCATTTAAAAGATCTACTATAACCGATGAATTGACATGAATGAGCTCTCCAGTCTATTTATTGACCATATACACAAATCGTAATGTTGCTAATTTTGCTCCAGCAAAAGCACCTCCAAGAGCACCCAAAAGCGCAGCATTTGTCAACATCTTATTTTGAAGCTCCGCATCAGAAGAAATACCCGATTTAAATACTAAGTATTTTCCGTTCGAAATTAATTCTACATACCACATTTGCACTCCATACTGAAAACAAATACAAAACAGGTGATATATTTCTTCTTCCACAGTCACCTTGACAACTTCATAATAGATCTTTTTGATACAGATTAACGCATATAAAAGTTAGTTTTAGATAGGTTCAAACATTTTTTAGAGTATTGAAAACATTGCTTCTATGCTATGTCGTTTCCTTTGTGTTAAAGAGAGGTGATATAAATAGGTCCATTTACGGATAAATCATGAGTTCCTAGTAGAGTCATATAATCTGCCGTTATCATATACACTGACGAAATGGTTGATCAAAATTTGAACAATTTCCCTAGACAATAAATAAAAGTTGGGGATAAACAGAGAAGGTACGAAAAAGCAGATATGGATCAATTATACAGATATCAGTTTAAGCCACTAAAAAATATGGGAACTCTTTGTAAAATAACATGACGAGATTACTGATTATCATTATACAAAAATGATCTAAAAATAAACACATGAATTACAAAGCATTTAAGAACTTATTGTTGGCAATTACCTTGATTTTGCCAAACTTATTATTGGCACAAAATAGAGTGTCCATTATTCCTAAACCTGTAAAAGAAAAGATCACATCTGGAAGTTTTGTGTTAAATTCAAAAACACAAATAAAAGCAACCTCAGATTTAAATAACGAGGTAGAATATTTTATAGAGCAATTAAAGACTTCAACTGGGATAGAACTAAACTCATCTTCTAGTTCTAGCTCTATTGAATTAAAAACTAGCCGTTCTCTAGAAAACAAATATGGAAAGGAAGCCTACAAACTAAATATTACGCAAAACAAGATTACTGTTTCTGGAGGAAGTAAAACAGGTATATTCTATGGGTTGCAGACTCTATTGCAGTTAATGCCTGAACATGTATATAGCAGGGTTAATATAAAAAAGGAAAAACTATCAATTCCTTGTGTAGATATTTTAGACTATCCACGTTTTGGCTGGCGTGGTTTCATGCTTGATGCCTCACGTTCATTCCAACCTGTTGAATACGTTAAAAAGACACTTGATTTAATGGCAATGCATAAAATGAATGTACTTCACTGGCACTTGACGGATGATCATGGTTGGAGAATTGAGATCAAATCACACCCTGAGCTGACACAAGTAGCGGCATTCCGTAATCAACCTAATTATCCTGTAAAAGGTGAAGTCAACCCATATGGTGGATATTATACACAAAAGCAGATTCGTGAGATCATAAAATATGCAGAAAAACTTCATATCACCATTGTACCAGAAGTTGATTTACCTGGACACTCTTCTGCACTGTTAGGGGCTATCCCTGAAATGGGTTGCAACGATGTAGAGAGACAAGATCATATTCAGTACTTCAGAGATTACCCGATGCGAAATACCAATTTTATCAAGCATAAAGGTAGTAATGTCGTTTGCGCTGGGAAAGAGTCGGTTTATCCGATAATTAACGACATTCTAAATGAAATTATCGACCTATTTCCTAGTGAATACATTCATATTGGAGGTGACGAGGTAAAGAAAAAATGGTGGGAATCTTGTCCTCATTGTCAAAAAAGAGCAAAAGATGAAGGACTAAAAGATATGGATGAACTACAAGCTTATTTCATCAAAAGACTTGAAAAGATGGTAGTCAACCGGGGACGAAAATTAATAGGTTGGGACGAAATATTAAGGGGTGGACTTTCTCCTACAGCATCCGTAATGGGGTGGCGTGGCATGAAAGGTGCTGAAAAATCAATAAAACAAGGGCGTAAAACAGTAGTTGCGTCTAACAAAGGGTACTATATCCAACGCAATCAAACAGAAAACCCTTATCATCCACAAGGTTGGCCACGTGTAACTACAGCAAAACACATTTATGAATACAACCCTATTCCTGAAGGCCTAACAAAAGAACAAGAGAAACTTATCCTTGGTATTCAGACTTCTGTATGGACACCATTCATGAACAAAAATGGGCTATGGGACATTGCTATTTATCCACGTAATTGTGCACTAAGTGAGGCTGCATGGACACAACGAGACTTAAAAGATTGGAATGATTTTGAAAGTCGTATGAAAAACCATCTTAAACGTTTGGATTACAAAGGGGTCTCATATTGGCGTGAAAATGCAAAAGTCATCGGGACTTGGGATACTCAGGATTTATGGGATGAAAATACTATACTGAAATATGATGTTTCAAATGAAATTAAAGAGGTCGGAGTTTATTTTTTCCTAGGAGATGTTAAAGACGGTGCAGAAATAATTGTAGATAGGGCTGTTATCTTAAAAGATGGAAAACAAATTGCCAGTGACAAACACCTGGGGTATATTTCTAAAGACAAAAATCATGAACGAATTTATTTCATTGATATTCAAAAAATAGATACCGATGCAAAATATGAATTACAGCTAAAAGTAAAAGGAACGCTGGGTAAAGTTTCAAAAGGTGAATTCGTAGTTCTTCATCCTTAAAAAATAAGATAATACAGGGCTTATTCATACAATGAAGAAGCTCTGTTATTAATCATTAGTGGTGATGGATAAGATTCCTTTTTGATAAAAAAGATTTGCAAGACTTAGTATCTATAGAATGAAGAAAATAATACTATTGTTGGTATTAGTGCCAGTCCAATTACTTGTATTAGCAGAAGAGTTGCCTCGAAAGCCAAATATTGTACTTATCATGGCTGATGATGTGGGCTGGGAAAGCTTTGAGTGGATATGCAACAAAATATCGGACAATTAATTAAGCCACATTAAAATATTTCTGTTTTCCAAATTCGAGAGGAGTCAAATATCCAAGTGTTGCATGTCTTCTTTGTCTATTACACCAAATTTCAATGAATTCAACTATGTCTATTTTAGCCTGGAAATGAGAGTGATAATGTTTAAGATCAATCATTTCTGATTTGATAATCTTAAAGAAACTTTCTGCAACTGCGTTATCCCAGCAGTTGCCTTTTCGGCTCATGCTTTGTACTATTCGATCTTTAACTAACTCTTCTCGGAATACTTTTGCTGTATATTGTACACCTCTGTCGGAAT
>JAONJW010000021.1 GCA_028377305.1 Prolixibacteraceae bacterium
TAGAAGAAGTTCATATATGTGCTGCTCCTTTGAAAACTCTTGTTCCTCTAATGTTGCCAGCTGTATGTTTTTCACTGCTTTGTCTGCAAACTCAGCGAGAATACGATTTTTTGTATTATATTGGATACCATCTTTAACCGAAGAGGCTTCAATACCTCTAACAAAGTCTTCATAGGAATAGGATGGATGGAACTGAGTAAGTTCAAATTGTTCTGAAGTTTCTAGACGCTTTTTCTGTTCTTTCTTATCTTTCGAAACCTCTCCAAATATCATCTTTTCTGCAATATCCTTTGCAGAATAAGTCTTACCGGTACCCGGAGGCCCTTGCAGAATAATCTGTTTCTTTCTTTTTAATAAGGAAATATACTTGGAGGCGATGGGGGATTGATGTTGATCTTTCATTTTCTCAAATAGTTTATTTTGTGTATGAATGGCTGTAATCGACTGAAAACCAAAATCGGGCTTTATCCCTTTTACTGTACCCATCTGTCCAGCCCCTTGCAGCGTATTTTCTTGTAATCCTTTATGAGAAACCCCTTTGCGTGGTGATGCATCATCGTGAAATATCCACTCCATAACTGGGAAAATTTGGTTCCATCCATCATTTTTATGAATATTTACTTCGCGGGAATATTTCTCCCCATAAGCAATAAACTGATAATTATATTTTAGAATTAAGATATCACCATCTTGAATCTTCTTGTAATGTCCTCGCTGGGTTGTGTCTTCATGAAATACAAAGGCTCGGTGCTGAATTATTCGATCTAAATTTTCCTCTCTGTACTCTTCATGATTGCTTCCAACGCTACAAACAAAATATTGCTGTTTATTCATTCTGCTTCTCTTTTTTATATGATGGATTCGCCTCATTTGAATGTCTTAAATCCAAGATGAAGATATAAAATAATGTACATAGACGGTTTCTATATTAATTTATCAAATGCTTTTTTTTATAGGTGATCCCATCCATGAAGTAGAAAGGTAAAGGAACCATTTAGAGCTGTTAGTTGCACCCCTAAAAGATATGAGCACAAAAGAGAAACACCACCAAAGCACAAAGGTATGAACTCTTTGTACGTAATATTTCGCTGTCCTTGAAAGAGAACTTGAGCATAGCCTCAATATCTCTTACAGGCGAGTAGATTTTATTTGGAGTTTAATGGTTAATAAGTTTGTTGTATGTGTTAAAATAGGTAAATTTGACATATTATATAGATGGAGTCTAGAGAATCTTAGTGAGAACACTCTGACACTCTTTTACAGAATAAGATCGATTATAGAAATCTGATCTACTTTGGATTACTCTAACCCTATATGTAGCAATAAGACAAACAATAATTCAAACGTGTATTATGGAATATAAGATCAATCTTCCCGAAATGGAGAATGCTGACCTTAAATTAACTGTTCCTTTTTGGGGTAAGGCAAGAATATTTCTGAATGATCGAGAGATAGAAAAAGATAACGGAGTCTATAAGATCTTTTATGGAGGAAATGAAGCTTCAGTTACGTTAAAAGCTAATTTTCTTGATCCAGTTCCAACCTTACTGGTTAACGACAAGTCTCTCTCGCTGGTAGAACCGATAAAGTGGTATGAGTATGTTTGGTCAGCATTGCCCGTTATACTGATATTCCAAGGAGGTTTCATGGGAGCACTATTGGGAATCACAACCTTTAGATTTAATACAAATGTTTTTAGAGCAGACAAAAGTGTTTTTATGAAATATCTATTAACACTCGGTTTGAATCTCTTGTGTGGTATTGCCTTCTTTGCCATCGTTCTATTTATTGAGACTTTAAGGCGCAGCTAACTATTTCGAACCTATTCCTTGATATACAAAAGTAGATGGCAATAGGCTAATGTATTTAAACGTTGTTCTAAACGATTAGGACAACGTTTGATATTGTGTATTGTAATGAGTCGAGCTAGAGCTACCGATTTTATATTTGTCGCAGAATGCATGTTTGTTGAATCCTTTAACCAATAAAATAACGTTTCCGGAAATCAATCTTGGCATTTCGTAGAAGTTCTGCAAAAATAGATTTGTCGCCATTAATAATTTGCTAACCTACTCTATTATGGCACTTGGATTCGAATCTATTTATCGCTTCTCTGCAGAAAAATATTGATGATATTTTTCGTAAATATTCCGTTATTTAGTAGTTTTATCCTCGAAGTCAGGTATATCCATCGCATTGCTTAGTTATATTTCATACTCCCCTTAGACATCATCTTATATTCTAATCTAAATAAAACTATAGAAATGGCCAAAGTTAAAATAGAAAGCGAGACAAATGCAAAGATATTTGTCGATGGAAAAGAACAGTTACAAGTAAAAAAAGGAACTTTTGAATTCGATACTGCTGAGGGGAAGCATGAGATTTATGCAAAAGCAGCTTGGTGCGGTAGTCCTAAGATAGAGATCAACGCAGATGAGTCTAAAGTGATATTATTACATATAGACAGCTTCGCTGGGGAGTCTTCAATGAAAGCAGTAATAATGTTTATTGTTGCTATAGGAATGTTCACAAAGAATTTATTATTTATATACTTTGCTTTAATACTATTTATGTACCCGATGTATTATTTGACATTTGGAATGAATAAGTATATAAAGTTGGAGGAATTCAAATATCATGATTAACTAAGCTTGTATTCCAAACTCCAAATTTGATGACACGATAAATAAATCGCTCATATAATTCACCCCTAGATACTTTTCCTTTGTGTAAGCTGTATGTGTCGGTTCATAGACTTTTGTGAACGAACAAGGTAATATGAATTCTAAAAAAGATATTAAAGCATCACTGTAGGTTAATCCGATTAATAGCCGTACAATATTTGGTGAAATTGGATAAGTAAATTAACCTTCAGAAGCAACCTCTAGCATTGACGATGTTGGGCGAAACTTCAATGATGCATAACCCGTGTTATTATATTAAACAGAACCATGTTTCAATCATGAAGGAGTATTAGGCTTGCCTTTTGTTGAACGTAGAGTATGGATTTTTATCTAAAATAACTACCAAAAGCAAGGCCTGTTTATATAATTAAAGAAATAAAGAACTTGTTTATCATCTCTGGACTATAGACAAGTTCTTCACTTAATTCATTTAGATTATAATCTTTATTTATTAAACCATGGCATATACACAATATCATAGCAGCTATTGTTTTCTGGGTACCATATTTTAAAGATCAAAATCATCCTCTCCAAGATAGACATCTCTTATGCGATCTATCATTACGATTTTCATACGGGCTCTAACACCACTCAAGGTGAATATTCGGTCAGTTAAAGTATTTTTATCAAAGGAGTTGAATAAGTCTTAAGAACTATTTAGTACAGAAGTAAAGGCTTTTAGAGTTATTCAATTGAGTCATCATATCTTTAGGATACAATGATAATAAACTGAATCAGTGTTTTATACCTGACTATAAACCCTCAAAAACTGTAGATAATACTTTCGTGTTATGATAAATAATTGTAGATTCGGAAATATATTAATTTGTGATAGAATCTGTTAAACAATTAAAAGATGGATAGGCTATTATAAATAGATACTAACCTGATCTAGAACAGATGGGAAAAATAAAAATCGATAGTGCATTAAAGGTGAATGTATTTGTGGATGGAGAGTTGGTTAAGACAATTCCTAAAGGAACTACTACAATAAATGTTGCAGATGAAAATCATAAGGTTTATGCCGAATCAGGTTTTCTAAAAACAAACGAGATGAGTGTTTCATTAGATTCGAATAGCATTGAAAAGATGTCTCTAACATCTTTCAAAGGGCATAAAGTGATTGGTATATTGATGATTCTCCTAAGTATTATTTCATTCTTTGGCGCTCCTAAAGAGCAACTTCTAATATTGATGTCAATATTCATATTCGCAGTAGCTCTTTGTACTCTTGGTAGGAAGAGGTACATCAAGCTAAAACAAGGTTGAATTAAAATAAGCTTTTAAAAATTAGATTAACTTCATTCGTTGAATCTAAAAATAATTAATTTAGTGATGGGACAAGTTGAGTTTAGATGTTCTACTGTTGCAAATGTATTTGTTGATGGTATAGAGCTAAAAAGAATTAGTAGCGGTGTGTCTAAGTTTGAGCTTCCAGAGGGGAAGCATAGGATATGTGTTAAATTTGCATGGGTGTCAAGTAAAAGTGTTGATGTCGAAGTGAGAAATGACACAACAAATATATTATTGGTAACTAATTATAAAGGTGAACATTTTATTTACTTGGGGGGTATTTTGACGCTAGTATTGATGAAATTAACAAAGATCTTTGCATTGGTTTATTTGCTTATACCTCTGGGAGTCTATGTTTTGTATAAACTGATAATTGATGCAAAGAACTATTATTCACTAGAGCATATTGTTTTAAATAAAGACGAAGATAAATAAAAAAGAGAAGGTAGAGAGTTTGGGGTTATTATTGTGTCCCCCTCTTCCTATTCTGTTTAATTTGGGATATATGATATTATCACCAGATCTTGAATTAATTCCTTTTTCTGTTTACCTGACATCGAGAGTAACTTCTGTCGCTATAACTTCCCAACAAATGTCTGTTGGTGATGACTCATACTTGGTTATGTCAAATTTAGTGGTAAACAAATGGTCTAAAATACCAAGATGTAACCCTTACTAATGATTTCTAACAGCTTCCGATACCACCTTATTGTCATTGATTAGATTATTATCTCCATACAGGTTGGGTAATAATAGGAGAAAGATTTATAAATTAAGTTGTGTATAAAAGATTTATTTGTGATCTTTTTTGTGGGACTAAAAATGTCTGTGGTGAATAAGAGGTGAAGGCTGAGTTATTAAATACTACTATTCTCAAAGAAGATTATTTCTTAGCAACTACAGAATGTTCTAGATTGAAAATATGATCTTCCGGTAATAGTCTTCCGGCAGGTTTAAAGTATATCGGATTTAGATCTTCTAGTGTTTTATTCTCCATGACGGTGAATCCATGCTTTGACAGTAAAGATTGTATCTCTTCGTTTGAATAGAATGAGATCCATGGTTCACCTACTTTAGCTGATAACTTTAATATGGTTTCTGCTTTTTTTGCCGGATTAGGATATCCTTTGCCGAAACAAGCTTGGGGGTTCTCAATGATGAATTTGTCCACATAGGATATATAAAATGTAGTACTTGATTTGGTCAAGTTATTAATCTCAGTTAAGGTTGCATCAACAGCCTTCTTTGTGATGTATTGAGACACCCCTTCTAGTGTGAAAACAGTTGATTTATATGGATCAAACCCCGCATTTAGAAGTTGATCGCCAAGAGTTTCATGGTTAAAGTCAATACTTACATATGTTATATTTTGGACGTTAGGTATATTCTTGGGAAGTTTGGTTTGCTTCCTACTTTGAACTTCAATTTGGTCTATCTCAAATATCTTTAAGGTTGAAGGAAGGTTAAGTCGATGGGCTCGAAGGTCATAACCAGCCCCCAAAATAACATATTGCTCTACATGGTTAGCTGCTGAGGTTTCTACCATATCATCGATAAATCGAGTACGAGATATTAGATGCTCGTGAAAACCTGGCACAAATTTCCTAGACAACCATACGTTGATCTTATGCCCTATAAGTTTAACAATGATTGCTCCCATGACAAACCTGTATGCAAAAGGATCGTTTATGATGCGTTGTTCAGGTTTTGCAAGGCTTTCGATTAAACGTTGTTTTGCAACACCTTGTGCTGTACCATCTTTCCTAAAGATTGAATCACTCATGCAGTTTAAATTGTACCTAGTTTCTGTATCCTATTATGTAGGCTATTTATGATTATCACCCTTGAAATCACAGCACCCTAGATGACTAGTTCCACCAAAATCTTCCTCTTTGGGAAGAACATAGAATTTCTTTGTCCAATGATCTCTGTCCAAAGGTTTAAATAGCCCTCCTTTCATTGGCTTGAATCGAATGGGTTGTCCTGCATCAAAACGTCGTAGTGGTTCATGATCTTTCATCACAAGGACTCCATTTACAATGACATGAGGAATGCCTGAAGATGGGAGAGTCCCTTTAGCATAGGTCGCATTATCGGTCACAGTTAGAGGATCGAAAAGAGTAATATCTGCCACCATTCCTAGTTGAAGTCGTCCTCTGACTTGCATCGCTTTCAGCCCCATGTCTCCCAAATGTTTTGCATAGTTATAACTGGTCATAGAGACTGCATGCATCAGTGGAATATTATTCTCTCGAGCCAGTCTAAGCACTTTAGCAAACGATCCCGAAAATCTTGGATGAGCATTGGGTAGCTTATCATATGGTGTATCCCACATTAATCCATCGTCAGGTATCAATGGCATTCCATCACTGCCAATCGCAACCCCTGGCATCTTCAACCACTCAATAATGGTCTCTTGAGGCATTTTATAGATCACCACCACTCTAGTAGGATCTTTCTTAATCATCTCTGCTCTACTTTTTTCAGTATAGAATTTTCCAGTTTCGATATCCATCAAGGTCTCTTCATACTTGTTCCCTAGTTTCTTTACCCAGATGTCGGGTTCGAGGAAAACAGCATTTAGTGCTGTAGATCCAGCCCTATATGGATAGATCTCTCCCCATACATTATATCCTCGCGCTCGCATTTTTACCAGTAACTCATGTACTAGATTGTATCCTGGATTATTAAAATGCATTGCGATACCTGGAGAACCGATGGCAGCTACGTTGGCTAACATCTCTTGAATTCCCATCACCTCTTCTACATCATTTCCCGGAGTATTCCTAAAATGCATTCCTGTTTGGCGACCATACAATCCTGCTAGTTTCTGCACCTCATACATCTCTCGAGAAGAGACCCCCTGACGCATGTAGCCCACCGTTGACCCAACTCCGATACCTCCCTGGCGTAATCCTTCATCGATTACCTTTAATATCATATTCCCTTGTTTTAAAGTCGGTCGTGTAACGGACCATCCGTTTTTAAGGCGTGAATTGATAGCATCTGGTGTATGATAATACTTCCAGTGGTTAAAACCATCGAGGATCTCCGCACGAGCAAACTCGTGGGATACTGCAACCCCAAAGTTTATTGGAGAATGACCTTCTAACTTTTTATATAAATCGTCTACTTGGTTCCCTGGTGCTCCGATCTCTAGATCCATAATAGTGGTTCTTCCATCCCTTACCATGAGTCGATAAGCATAAGGCTCGAGACAGTGCTGGTGTCCATCAATAAAACCTGGTGCCACAACCAAACCCTTGGCATCAATGGTCTTTGTGCCCTTAATCTCTTTGGTGGTGATAACACCAATGATTCCATTTTTAATCCCTACATTACGAACAGCATCAAAATCGGTTTCAGGATCCATAACACGCCCATTTAGCAGTACGATATCAAATGTTGTAGTGATGGGTAGAGCTTTAAACGATGTTGCACTTTTCTCTTTTTTTTCTTGCTGATTGTCTCCACAACTGAGGAGTAGAATGGCAAAGCAGATAAAAGTGACTACGGGAACTCTTTTCATGGCATCGGTATTAAGTTTTATACAATAGGTAAAGAAATTTAAACCATATAAATACCTAACATCTAAGCCATTGCTATTGTTCCATCTTCTATGTTCAAATATTTTCTCTTATCCATAAGATAGATTCATTATCCCACATATAGCTCTCTAATGCCTCTATAGATAGGTATATATCATGAGTATATAGCTTTTGTATAAAATAAAAAAAACCATGCAAAACATGGACCAATATCTTGAATGGGCAACAAAAATCATTAATGAGTATGTCAAATGCTCCATTGGGTAGAACATTACCATTAGGGCATGGCAACTTTTTCCTTTATTCCCTCTTCTGGATGTGCTTTGTCATAGATAACTTCTTTGTCAAAACTATTTATACAGCTACTTTTATATATGGAGTTAAACTTCACGACTTCATAACTCTTGTTTAGAGTGATATGTCCGATATGTAGTTCTATCCCTCCTCCACAATGACCTCTACCATCAGCATAAGGATTAGACAACTCTGAATAGCTAAAGATAACATGAAATTGATTCTCTACCTTTTTCTGTGATAGGATCGTGATCTTTTCAATCGACTGTTTGTGGGTAAGGGTATTTAAATCGACTGTTTTGATGCCTATTTCATTGATCTCTAGTTCTAAATAGGCTTGTGTGTTCCAGTCGAAGGCATGAGTCGTTTGCAGCGAAACCGGATAGTATTTCCCCTTGCCCATACGCCATACCATCGAGTCTGTTTTCCATCCATTTTGTTGCACAAAAGACTCTTTAGCACCGATTAAATTACACTTCTCATCAAAATGGTAATCCGTTGGATCCTCTGGTACAAAAAGCCGTAATTGAATATCACATGCATCGGCATAACAGGAATTTCCAACTAGGGGAATTTTCTTGCCTATTTTATTATACATATACCAGCCATACACCATTTGTGGGGCCCAGTTGCAAGCGCTTCCACTACATCGTTCCGTTGAAGTCTCAAGATAGATGGTAATGGGATATTTTTGGGCAATCATCCCTTGGCAAGTTTTATAGCGATGAAACACAATATTTGGTCTAAATGCCCAATTTGATTTGGCACTTGCAAATACTGAGAAAAGCATCAAAATAGATAGTATGGTTATTCGTGTACAGTAGACCATTATTATTTTTTTGTATAAATTGAATTTAGAGTTTGCGATTTGAAAGGTTCAGAAATCAATGTGAAATGTGATCTTCAAGACAAGGGGTCTCCTCTCTTCTCTGAGAGATATAAAACAAGCCTGTAGACAATAGGTAGATTCCCAGTATATAGCACTCTTGTATTGAAAAAAATGCACCATCATAATCAAAATAGAGCACAATGTGTATGAAATGTATGATCTTTGCAACTCCTTCACGTGTGATTAGGGCCAAGAGAAAGTATATTGCATCTCTTTTGGGAGTATTCTGCTGTGTGATCAATAGCGTTGCAAAATAGTAGCATAGGATTTTACCCAACTCAAAACCAAAGTAGTTCTCTAGAGCAAGTTGAAACCCGTTATCATGAAAAAGAAAAGGGAGCAGTGTTCCAAAGATAGAAGCCCCCCAAATCAACTTAAACGAATGCCGTTTTAATGATTCTGGGTATTTGGGTTTTAAAAGGGATAAGATTACAAAAAACACTAGAGCAAGATAATAGTCGATGAAATAGGTAAAACTAGAACTGTGTGTAAAATTATCTGGTGATGCAATCTTCGCAGGTAGTATATTTTTTTCTTGGATAGTTTGTAGAAGATGCTCAAAGAAAAATTTTGTCATTTCCGTTCCGAGAATGATGGTAATCGAAAAAATAACTAAACGAGTTATCAGTGCTCTATGTTCTTTCATCATTTGGTGTGTGTAAGCCACAAAGATATGTGGAATATTGGTTATTGTATTTTAGTTTAAGGCTGCCTTTATCAGAATCACTTTATCGATAATAGACAATTTTTATAAAGTTAATTAATTTAACAATAATATCACAGCGGCTTCATAATAGAAAAACCATCAACGTCTGTTCATTAATCGAAACGATTTCTATTTTGATTGATGGTGAATAGAATGATTAGATATGCCGCAGTATTGTTTTGATGTAGAGACTCTTCAATTGGTCGTAATGTCTCGTATGAATCTTGTGAAGCAAAGTGTGATATATGTGATCGATAAGATATCTTTCGGTTTTTAGATCTTACAGAGTCATCTTAATCACTCATAATATTAAGTCATTTTACTCACTTTAACGCTCGGTTTCATCATAGATTCTCCCTGACCAAAGCCTGACTTAACCCTGCATTATTCCGCCCTTTGTTCGCCTTTCAGTTGCCCTTTCTTCGCCAAAATCCGGCGTAGGGTGGAGGATGGGCGAACGAAGGGCAACTAGAGTACGGATTATTGCAGGGTTTGGTCAGGGTTAAGTCAGGGGTTGACCTCTATTAAACTATGACTTTCATGTGGACAAGGATAATTCAAAATCATAGAGGGCACTGTTGCATATCCATAGTCTTTTCATAAAATATAGCAAGTGAATAATTTGTCTGTTTTCCCAAGGCACATTTCTATACAGTGCTATCGCGCAATATATTCATTTTACCTTGGGCTAAGTTCGTTTTCCCTTTCAGGGAAGGTTGCAAAATAAAAAGATCCGTGGTAACCGGTTAGATCCGTTTAATCTGTGGCTAAATTTTTCTTCGTTCCTTTGTGTCTTCGTGGTGTTTTTTTCTTCTTGTGTTTCCAGTATGCTCATAATGATGAAGAGGAGACGCGAGCATCGCGTCTTTACCAAGGTATGGGTTTCAAAAAAAAGATCTGTTTCATCAGTGTACTCTCCCTTGCATCACAACTGAATCTGAGAAAATCCGTCTAATCCGTGGCTATATTATCTTCGCTTCAATCCATCTTTCCCAATGTTATCACCATTTGATGATGATCTATTATGAAAGAAGCCAACAAGAGCTCTTTAAAAGAGCCCTTTTAAGGGATTTTGTTGAATGCCTAGGAGTGTTGGGTCAAAATCCAATTTATCTTTCAGTATGGAGGCGTAAACGGAGCGAAAATCGATCTGATATTTTAGATCTCCATGGTCTAAATCACTAAGGTTAGGGTTTTCTCCGATGATCTCCCCACGGTTATTCCCTCCGATGACCACGATAGGGCCAGCAGTACCGTGGTCCGTTCCAGAGCCATTCTCTTTGACTCTTCTTCCAAATTCAGAGAACAGTACGATAGTGGTATTTTCGATAAAACCATCTCTCTTTAGATCTTCATATAAGGCATATACTGCATCGTTGACCTCATGTAGTTTCTTTTGATGTGCAGGAAGTTGGTTGCGATGGGTATCAAAACCACCAATAGAGGTGTAAAATACTTCAGTTTCTAGACTCGATTTTACCAGTTTAGAGATCCACTTCAGGTTATATCCTAAGGCTGTTGAGGGGTAGTCTCCTGTAGTATATCGACTCTTTTTTATTGCTTGGCTAATCTCTTTGCTTCCCTCTGTCGATGCATATGCTATTTTACGTACAAAATCCAGCTGGGGGTTATCGGATAGAACAAGTTTATTACCTCCCTGCATACTCTTGTCGAGACGGGTTAGATCTTTAATGGTAATGTTATTAATCTGTTCGGATTTGAGTGCAAGGTTTTCTGTCTTGTCGATATTGATACCTGATATACCTTGGTCGCCATACTGATGATCTAGATATCTTCCCAGCCATCCATAGTTTAGATATTGGTTCGAATCCGATGCGGTTTGCCATATCTCTCGGCTTCTAAAATGAGAACGATTTGGGTTCGGATAGCCTACATTTTGAATTAGGGATAGGTCCCCATTTTGCGAGATGTTCGCTAACGATTCGAGTGCGGGATGAAAGGCGATACCACCACTTGGGTTGATAAGCTCTTGTTTGGGAATAGCGATCGTCTTTCTATGCTGGTAGTACAGTGGGTTTTCATAAGGAATAAAGGTGTTCAACCCATCGTTTCCTCCATTGAGTTGAATAAAGATGATTTTATTATCGTTATGGATTCCACCTTTCTTGCGGGCTGTCGATGCTGAAAGTGCGGTAGGCATTATCACTGCACCACTGGTGGCAGAGGCCAAGAGTCGTAAAAATAGTCTTCTGTCCATGATTAAATAATTTGAAATTCTGCACTACGGGCTAAATATCGATATACATTCAATACGCTCTGGTTGGCATTGCTTGCTTGGGCATTGAAGTCATACAGTAGAATATTGTCTAACTCTAACTGCATATTATCATCTACTTCGAACACCATCTTGTTGGTTAGATCCAATATAATCTCTTGGGTATTGGCTTGTTTGTTAAACTCTAGTTGAGGGGTAAACACCACATCAGTACCGTCGATTTTTTTTACCCTGTTTACGAGCCTTCTGGCCATGGGAGAGTTTTTCTCATATAAGACAAAATCAACTAGCTGTTGTCGATGTATGTATATTTGGGAGGTCAGCCAGTCTTTTCCCCCAATCCATCCTTTTACATTTGGTTGGTTATACAGATCCATGCTTTGTGTCATTAGAAACAGAGCCATAAAGGTGTAGTTGGGATTATTAATTTGCACGCCTTTGAGTAGCTGGATCGTGAAAGTCAGAGGATCTTTGATCTGCGATCCAGCGGTTTGCTTTGTGTACTCCTTGGTAAACAGAATCTCGAAGAAAGGTTTTAACTCAAAGTGGTTTTGTCGGAGTATATCTCCATATTCTTGTACCAATGCTTCTGGTGGGTTGTCATAGATAAACCACTTTAATACCTTTCTTGTGATAAAATAGGTGGTGTTTGGTTGCTTAAATATGAGATCGATAACCTGGTCTAACTTGAAGTTCCCCGTTTCTCCAAAGATTGTTTTAGAGCTATTGTCTTCTTGATGCTTTCTGTATTGTGCATGGTCTTTTCCATGATTCAAACCAGCCAATGACTTGGCCGTATTCTTGATGTCATCCTCTGTATAGTGGCCTTCACCTAGAGTGAATAGTTCGAGTAGTTCACGAGCTAAATTTTCGTTTAAATTCCCTCTCACATTCTTACTATTATCTAGGTATTTAATCATGGCATTGGTCTGGATCACCTGTTTTACCAGCTCCTTGTAGTTGCCCAAAGAATAATCATTAATGGTTTGGTAGTGTTGATAGATCCAGTAAGGCATTTTGACCTTTTGATAGGTGACTACAAAATGATTCTGCCAGAAAAGATTTAGTTTCTCTTGAATGGGATTCTTACTTTCGTAACACTGCTGTACAAGCCACGAACGCCACTGGATAGCAGTCATCGCGAGCTCCTTATTTAGTTCTTTGCGAGTCTTTCCTTTCTTGTGCTCTTTGAGTTCAGATAGTGTTTGGGGGCTGTTCGAGATAAACTGTGGTTCCCGAACCTCTGTATGAGCTCTTAGAGATCTTTTGAGATACTTGGAGAAACCTAAATCTTTAATCTTATCGGCTTCTACTGTAGAAAAGCCTAATCGAAGTGACCATAAGTTGTTTATATCCATAGTGGAAAGTTTATATTCGTTAGACTCATATTTCTCCCTAAGGTTTAAAGCCAATTGAACCATGTGGGCATGATAAGACCTACCTTTAATGGGTAAAACAATACTTTTATCACTTTGTTTTGATCTATATCGACGTAAACCTACAGGTGCCGTTTATGTAATGAAAGAGGGAGATTTGGAAAAATATTTAATGGGAAGAAGGTTCGTGATATGCTGATATACAGAGATTATCCAGTCTTAAGTTTTCGAATGTGCTGGATATATCGTCTCTTGATCCATCTATCGTGACAAGAATAGAGAGAAGCCATGGCTCTTTGCATTATAGATAGCAAAGAACTATGGCTTCATGTCTACAATTAGGCTCTTATTCTCACCAGGTTATTTGCGATTAGGATACGGTCCGCAAGGAGGCTTTTTTCGCTCCACCTTTCCCATATAGAATTACATATACCACTGGTATAAAAATAAATACTAGTAATAATCCAAAGATTAGTCCCCCGATAACTACAATCGCCATAGGTCGAAGAATCTCCGTTCCACCTCCCATCGCAAAAGCCAGTGGAAGTAGGCCAAACAAGCTATTGATATCGGTAATTAATATAGGTCTTAATCGTACAATAGCTGCTTCTTTAATGGCTTCTATCACTCCTTTCGATAGGTGGTTATTTTGTAGAGCATTGTTAAGAAATTGGCTTAATGTGAGCTTTGTTTCGATCTCTCTTTCTCTACTAAGACTAGGGCTAGGACCTTAAAGTATAAGGTTGAATAGATATCCCAAGGCAATAATAAACAGGGTGATAATACCAAAGAAGATTCCGATCAACTTCCATTTCATTACCTTCTTCAATAAGGTCGCCTCAGGTAAGGATAGTCCAACAACCGCCATCATAAAAGCCAAAGCTGTTCCGAGGGGTACACCCTTGGCAACAAATACCTGAATGACAGGAACAATCCCTGCGGCATTGGCATACATCGGTACTGCGAGAATCACCGCAAGTGGAACAGCATACCATTTATCTGCGGACAAATATTCGGTAAAGAAATTCTCTGGTACATAACCGTGCATGGCAGCACCAATTGCAATTCCAATGATTATATATATCAGTACCTTTCTGACAATATCCCATCCGTCTCGGATTATAGAAGGTAGCCGCTCAGTGAATGGAGTCTTCTCTTCTTGCCACTCCTCATTCTCTTGAATGGCATTTTCTTGTATCTGGCGAACCCAATCGCTTAGATATTTATCTAGCTTAAGTTTCCCTAGAATGAACCCTCCTAACATCCCCATTACAACTCCCGTACCTGCATAGAGGGCTGTCGCTTTGAATCCAAATAAACCTAAAAACATGGCCACTGCCACTTCATTGACTAGTGGAGAGGTAATTAAGTATGCAAAGGTTACCCCCAAGGGGATACCACCTTTAACAAATCCGATAAATAAAGGTATCGAAGAGCATGAACAGAAGGGGGTTACAGCTCCAAAAAACGAAGCGAAGAAATATTCTAGACCATACAGTTTCTTTGTCGTTAGATAAATTCTCAATCTATCAACAGGGAAATAAGCATTGATAACTCCCATTAAGCTACTAATCAAGAAAAGAAGAATTAGAATCTTTATGGTATCATAGAAAAAAAAATTGACAGCTGCTCCTAAATGAGATGCTGAATCTAGTGTCATTAATTCATAGGTGAACGTATCTACCAATGAGGGTAAATAGTGATATAGGGTAACCAGTAGGCTCAACACCACCGTTGTTGATAAGATTAGTTTTAGACTCTTCGTTTTATCTTTTTTTAATTCATCAGAACTATTGATATCATAAGCAACTGTTTTGGTTGCATTTTTATGTGAGAGAAATTTAAATCTATCCATTTCAATTTGAATTGGTTCGTTGATATACGAACATTGATGTGAAATTTTTTAAAAGAACATGGTGAATATATAGTATATCCCAATGGCAATAAATAATATAGCGACCCCCCTTCTGAACCAAAGCTCAAAGTTCTTTAGTTTGTTATAGACCCCACTAATGGAACCTACACTAAAGGCTATAAGCCATGCAAAGATCATGACAGGAATACCGGTTGCGAGGGCAAAGAAAAATGGGAGGTATAAGCCACTGACACTGCTAATGGTCATTGGTATTAACATGCCAAAATATAAGACCCCGCTATAAGGGCAAAATGCCAAAGCAAAAGCAACCCCTAATAAAAGAACACCCCAGAAACCACTATTCGACTTATTTGTCATCTTTTCTGTGATAGAACTGCCCCCGGGGATTTTGATTTTGATGATGCCAAGCATAAATAAGCCGATAATTACCATTAGTGGTCCTATCAGTTTTTCTCCCCATTCTTGAAGTACTGCTGAAATGTCGAACTTGCTTGCACTAAAAAAGAAAAGCACACCAATGGAGGTGTATGAGATTGCTCGTCCAAGCGTATAGATTAATCCGTGGATGAACACTTTTCTTTTATTCTCAATATTCTTACTGATAAATCCAATCGCAGTAATATTTGTTGCCAATGGACATGGACTAATCGCAGTCATTAGCCCCAATATAAATGCTGTGAGTATTGGGAAGTTTGTCGTTTCTAATATGTTTTGTAATACTTCCATATGTTAATTCATTGAGTCAATAGTACTCTTGATCTTAGCTTTGAGTTTCATAGGGTTTGTGCGTGCCGTCATAAAAGCGTAGTTCGTTAGATTCACTTTCTTATCCCCTTTTACAAGGATTAGTGCTTGACCATGGATATTATATTTTTGCAATAAATATCTGTTCTTGTCAAGCTCCTTGTTAATGCATGAAAAACTGATTTTGTTATCATAATACTCTTTTAAGGCTCTCCTGGTTACCGATTCTACAGCCTCACATGTTGCGCAACGATGGGTTGCATGAAAATAGAATGCTTTCACTTGTAGTTCAGAATTGTTTTTATTGCAACAACTTGTTTGTGTTGTATGGATAGCTCGAGATAAATCTTGAGCAGATAGTGAATAGATGCCCAATAAAAGGGTAAAATTCAATAGGCTAATAATCTTTTTCATTTGTTGTTTATTGTGTATATAATCAATGATTTGAAATCAACTTGGCAATCTGATCTATCGAAAGAATCTTACCTGAGGCAACCACTTTTTCATTAATAACTAATGCAGGCATTGTCATTACTCCATAGTTCATTATTTTCATGATGTCTGTTTCTTTGGTAATGATTGCCGCAGTTTCAGTTCTATCAACTGCTGCAATGACTGCTTTCTCTAATGCTTTGCATTTAGTACATCCTGTACCTAATACCTTTATTTCCATTTTTACCAGTTTTTTAAATTATTGTTATATTTAGTTCGTTATTCGTAAAAATACGAACTTCGAATGCATGTTATTACCCTTGCAGAGGTGAGATTGCTGAATTGATAATATTCAAATATCTTTATAACTAGGACCTTAAAGTCTTGTTGTCCTAGGACTATCTTAATCTCTTGCTAGTGTTAATTAGAATGTTGTTCGTTAAATGACGAACAAATGTAATTGTTTTTTTGAGAATGCAAAAAATTATTAATAGAAAATAGAAATATGTAAAAGTCCTAAGTCGTTTAGATAATTTGCTTTTCAAGCAATAATAATCATGTTTGTCGGCTTAGTTATGTTGAAGATGAGTTGTTTGCTTTGATCTATGGGTAGATAATGGTTGGTCTAATTTTTAATAGTAGTTGACATTGATGAAATGAACTTAAGAGACTCTTTCAATATTATTACAGGACTTGTTCATAAAATAATTCATCTCCTCCTGCAATACTGGAGTTGCTACATTTATACAGAAACATTCCCTGAAGTGGAACCGAAGGTAGCCCTTTAGGAAATGTTTCTGTATAAAAGAATCTGTGTTTATCCATTTAATCCGCTAAATCAGAGGCTATAAATATTTACTTAGTGCTTTAATTCCCTTGCGCATGAACCTTAATAAAGAATCTGTATTTATCCGTCAAGTCCAAGGCAATAAATAATGTTACCTAATCTTTTTTATCTTTTAGCGTTTTTTTTTCGTAATAAGATCATAGGTGTAATTCAAGACTCTATCCCTATGATGGATATCATCTTGAATAGTTGTTTTAATGATATGGTCAGGAATTACACCTTTACCATCATCGTCGCCAGAGGGTCTTATTGTGTAGCTGCATGGTATCTGGACCTGTATCTTAGAATGAGGCATTTGGATTTGTATGGAAAGGCCATAATGACAAGCACTATTGCACGTTTCCGTTCCAATAAGGCAACCCAATTGAAAGTCTTTTATCACAGAAGCGAAAGTGGTTGCTTCCGCATAGGTCTCATGACTTATTAAGACATATAAATGACCATCAAAGCGATGTTTTTTATGAGGCGTTGGTGCGATATAATTGCTCGGAATTTCTGTCTCTGTGCCTGGATCATGTGTTAATAACGTCGTGACGATAGGGTAGAGATTATGACAGCTATCCTTTTTTATTGCCTTTAGCGCAGCAACATATGCAGGATGAGTTGTAAAACACTCTTCCACTGATAGGCTCGATTTAACGATGGTTGCGAAGGAATCTATATAGGGGATGTCTGTTAAATAATCCATCAGGGCAGGAATAAAACGGACACTCAATCCGTGGTTTTCTCTCACATCGATGATAAGCTTCTCAATATTATGATCTGAAATAATAGTAAATGAGCTGTCTATAAAGGCCTCAAATGCTCTGTTGCCTTTGTAGAAACGATGGATGCTAAGAATTGCTGTACTTTGCTCGGTGTTCACATCTAGTTTAAGGTCGCTCTCTTTTGTCCTTCTCTTTTTCGGTTTTGTATGGATACCCTCAATAATCGCCAACTGAACCTCTTTGCCTTCAGGCAGTAGGTAGTCAAGTTTATACGTTTGGTTCATATCATAGTGTAACCAAAGTAAATTAGCCCAATGGTAGGTCAGTTGCTGTGCAATGGACCCGGAATGGCGCACTCGAATATATGGAGTGAGTTCTTTAATAATGGTTTGAGTTGGAATATCATTTATCGCAAGAATCTCTGTGCCTCTTACCAATGACTTGTTGGACGAATAGTTTTCACCAACATAGACTTTGCCTGAGAAATATTGGATGGAAAAAGGAAAGCAATGGCCTCCGTCTTTTAAAAATGTGCCGAATCCAGCATCCCCTACCATCCTTGCACTTTTTGTATTTAATAGGGCAACGGTTTTTAGTACAATTTGATGAAAATCTTTGGTTGTGAGAGATTCATCTATGGTTGTTCGGAGCTTCTCTGTCTTTTCCAAAAATAACCTAGGATTTATGAGTCGATTTAAAAGGGGAGGGGTTTCATAAAGTGCTTCCACCAGATAGTCGTAGTCTTCTAGAAGAAATTTCTTGGCGGGGATATCTTTGTTCTGTACTTGACCTAAGATCTTGTAGGGGAGCAGTATAAAAAGGAATCCTAATCTAAGAAGTCGTTTCATGATTTGTTATTTATAATATTTAATGAACCGTATCAGACCCCCTTGCATCGTATATTATTCAATCTACCATTGTGGTATTATAAACTTCTTATGTTTTTATCCTCCTCTTGTTCCTCCCTTATTCTTCCTGCAAATTTGATATGAGTTCAGGCTTTGATACATAGTATTTTAATTCTATTACAATTTACAATATTTAAACCATATAACTTCAGAGAACTCCCTCTTTTTAGTCAGCGTAGTGACTATTGTTTTTTTATTTGAGCTTCAATGTATTAGGGAGCTAACCGATCATTGGTTGCTCCCCATTATGTACTATCTTATTTTGTCTAGAAAAAGATATTTAAGGTTTATATCCAAACTCAATTCTAGGCATCCAGTAACTAATATCATCACGAGTCATAATTTCATATTGTATGGTGTCCGGACGGTTCGATTCTGAATGACAGTATATCATTTTCTTTTTGATTCCATAGTGAAGAGTTGAGGAGTCCATCATTGCAAATACCTCCGTTTCGATTCCATTGTATCCTTTCTTCCATTCTGACTCATCCCACACCTCATGAACATCTTTCATGTATAAATGCTTTTGTTTCAATGTGTCTATACAGAGTTCTACCCTTGTATAGGATCCACTCTCGACACAATCGGCCTCTTGTGACACTAATTTAGCCAATCGATCTTCTTTTAGAAGATAACAGTTTATCAAACAAAATCCATTTCCTCCTATAATGGTATCGGTGCCGTGCAAATAGTAAGCTACATTGGGGTCTAGAGGCTCTAGATAAGTCGCCTTATCCTTATGGATCAAAGTATCTCTTTCGTTCTTTTTGAATATCATGAGTGTGTCATAAGGAGCTTCCTGTTTAGTGTAGTTAAGATAATCTGCCCTGGCTTTCTCAAACTGGATAGATAGCTCCCCATTAACCACAACCTTCTCTAGCGCTTTCTTCTCTTCGATCTCTTTCTTCTCTTCCGTGTTTTTTTTTTACTCTTCAGATGTTTCTCTTCGTTTTCATCCGCTCGTTTTTTTGTCTTATCTAATTGTGAAGAGGTAACCTCTTTTTTTATGTTCTGAGGATGCTTCTTCGTTGTTTTATCTCGACACCCTATGAGAGCGAAGAGTAAGATCACTGCTAAATATTTCATGTTTTTCTGAATTTTTATATTGATAAAGTATGATTTATATAAACCTTTCGAATCGATTTTCTTTAAAAATAAATAGGTGTGGAGATACTTGATAGCTTTGGTTATTGTGTGACTCTTGGGTTAGGGACGTTATCTTCTCGACATCTTCCGATTGATTACTTCCTGTAACAATAAGAAGGTCTCGATTTGGGATCCCAATCACAATATCCCCATCGATATCAAAATTCTCTTTAGTCCATAAGTGTTTTATCAGTATTAAACTGGTCTCGTATTCTCCTCCTACGGTGATCATATAAATACCCTTTCCTTTTTTGATCGTCAATTCAGGTAGCATCTCGACCAAGTTATTTATGGATAAGTCGAATAATTTTTCAATAGGAATATTAAGTATCTCAAATTCATTTTTTGAAAAGTAACGAATACTGTTCCCAACATCCTCACCAAAAACGATGATCAGATCATCGTTATAGTGTTGATAGACTAGGTGGTTGTCAATATCTGAGTTGTTGGCTGCTTTTTTAATCTCCTCCAAGTATTCATTGGATTTAATCATTGGTACTATTTTATCTATATCGATAGTTTTGTCATCTAGATATAATTCCGAAGAGGAGTTAACATGGCGATCAATGATTTCTGTTATGTCTTCAGGTGTTGAACAATATTCATTATAAGCGTTTGCAAGAAAGTGCTTACCTTCGTTTCCTTGATATGTCATCACTATGGTTAGCTCATTTTCCAAATGATATTCTGCCTCAGGATGCTTCTGAATTAATAGGGTTAAGTATCTCTTGGTAAATTCAATATGGCTTAGCATATCATTCTCAGCAGAGTTCTCTTTTGATTTAAATGGTCGTAGTAGAATGTCAAATAATTTCATGTTTTGATTATTTTACTGTAAAATAAAGTGACTAGATGCGGAAATAAGTGAACCCTAGTCTAGAATCTTACTTCTAGACTAGAGTTGTTTGAGAAGTGTTGTTTGTAGATTTCTATCTAGTATTATCTCAACACAATTACCATTTGCGATTAAAGTTTTACGATACGATGACTCTCTGTTTGCCCATGGGTATGAGAACGGATGATATATATTCCAGCAGGAAGTGCCGAAATGTCAATTCGGTTGATATTCCCGTGGATTTTTTTTGTCTGTTTTAACTGTCCCAACATATCATAAATCATAATTTGACTCTCATGGCTCTGATAATTTTCCACCATGATATGATCAGATGCATGGGTTGGATAGATCTTTAATCCACTTTTCTCATTTAAAATTACGGGAGTTGCCCCTTTCTTATTCGATGTGTGCAGGGTGAAACTTGCTTCTATATTGCGATAAGTGATCACCATGGCTCCAGTTGTATTTTGGGGGTTCTGTGATAAGATATCAAAAGTGATATTTACCTGACTATTTGCAACATCCTCGATCTGAATATTACTAATCTCTGCATTGGGGATATCTATATTTACCTTTGAATAAGGTAAAGAATTGGGACCATGGACAGGAATCGTAATAGTTTGAGTCTCTCCTGGTTCTAGAATAATATTTTCTATAGACTCGATTCCTAAGAGAAGAGGATTGCTTAGGTATATCTTACCTACCTTTTGCCAAACAGGGTCCGAAGCAATCTCTTTACATCTGTCTTGAGGAGCAAACACTCTCATTCCTTTGGGAATATAAGCTGCTAAATTTTCCTTCGCTCTTTGAGTTACAAAACGATTGATCTCTATCCATTTGGGAGTACTCCTCTCTAGTCCATTATATTCCGTTGGGAATGGATTCCCTTCTATTTCTGTTATTGTACTTGGAAATACGATCCCTCTGATAAAACAGTCAATGAATGCATTTTGCATTATTATTTCTGTACCCTCAGGGATGATAAGAGGGTCGCCTAGAGTAGCTTGTTTAAAGGCAAATTCGTCGATGCACTTTAGATTTTTAGGTAGTTTGATGGATTGCAATCCCTGATCAAAGAAGCTATGTCTTGCAAGCTTCTCTATATAAGAGGCCTTAGATAGATCAAGATCTCTTACAAATGAACCTTTAAAGGCTTGTTTCCCAACCTGAAGTAATTTTTTATCTCCCACTTTGGTTGGAACTTCTAGTTTTTTATCAATACCTAAGTATTTTACAATGGAAGCTCCCTCTTTCTCATCGATAGTAATATCTTCAATAAGCCAGTTTGGGTCCATTTTTGCATATTCAGACTCTTCTACAACGATATGATCCTGGTAGTATTCGTGCGCTTGGTAAGCAGCTTTTGATCCATTGGGTACAATACAAAGAGTATTATCAGAGATTGTAAGTCCATTAAAGACTATTGGTTCAGCTGTGGTAAAATGTATCTTTCCAAGACAATCCGTGATAAAGGTATCTTGATAATTCCCGTTTTTGTTTGGCATGACGACCTCTCTTGTTATGTTAAAACTTCCAGATCCGCACGAAATAATGTTATTCCCCAAAGTAACATTTCCATGGAATATAACCCCTGCAAAAGCCCCTCTACGAACCTCTTTTAGGCTATGGGGTAAGTTTAATTCATCCATAGAAGAGACATTGGAGAAAGCGGACTGTTGAATATGTTCTAGGTGCGCCATCTTTGAGAGGTCAAGTCCTATATAGCTATTTGAATGTTCCGATGCATAGGTTATAACACGACTTCCAATACTAACCACGTTCTTTCCATCAATGGTAGAAGGGAAAGATAAATTTTCAAAATCCTTACCGTGATATGCTACAATCTCAAGTGTTCCATCATAATATGGACGCGTAATCCACTCCTTTGACAGGTCCCATTGGCTCTCTGGTAATAGAATCAGTAGCCAAGGATTTTTGTATGCATTCCTGTATGTCTCTATCGCTGCTTCAGGTACATATAGTGCCTTGTCATTCAATTGTGCATGATATCTTTCAATATTAGGGGGCGTAGCTCCTTTGAATCTTATGGTGTTTATGTAGATTAGATTTCTACTTCCAATCCTTCTACATCCTTCGCCAACAACCAGGGTTCTAATTGAAGCTGGTAGTGTCATGATTCCGATCTCCTCTATACTATTAACTAGTTCAAAATCCTCTGATAAGGATGTGCCATAGAAAGCGACATCTCCTAGTCTACGAATTTTATCATTAAAAATGACTTTAGAGAGTTTCTTATCTAAAAAGAATGCCCCTTTTCCGATGGTTGTTAGAGATTTTGCTTGACTAAGATCTAGTGTCTCGATAACATTCCCATCCTCGTAATCAAGAATTTGATGTTCCTTTGAGATGCTTTCTAATTTTATGACAGGGTGTCCCCCAACTTTATTCGGAATGATTAAGGTCTGTAGATTCTCATTCCCTTGTTTTTTGTAATGTTGTAGTATGGCCCCTTCAACACCATAGTCGTTACCTACAATGTAGGTCCAGCCATTTTCTGTTTCGGCATAGATTGATGGACTCATAAAAGCCACCATAAGTAAAAGTAGAATTTTTTTCATAGAACTGATTTATTGATTAATATTTTCAGTGCGGATAAAAGTAGTCATTTTTAACATAAATCAACAAAATATATATTGCAATGTTAAATTTTAAATAAACAACTCTTGGGGGAGGATTATTGCTTTCGCTATGAGATATTGAATATATTTTTATAATGGATTTTAATACTTAAGGTATGCATTATGGGAAGATATAAAAGAGGTATTAGGGAGTTATGTTGCTTATTATGATTATAATGTAAAGTGAAAAAAGAGCTTATGTGTACAGTAACCATGCCATTATACAACGAATAGAGACAAAGAGAATTCATTCTTAATGAAGAACAATTGTACTTCAAGATTGGTTGCTTGCAAATGGAGAACGAGTTATGAGAAACTCAACGCTTTTCAATGATCTATTCTATTGTTGGTTGGAATGGATACAATTCATTAGATGCGGTAAGTATCGAAGCTGTATTGAATGCCTGAGATACTAATATAGAGATCAAGAAAGTCATTTTATCTCAGTGGCATATTAGTATCGACAGTAAAGGTCAAGCACTGGATAATATCTATATCGAGTGGTTTTGGAGAATAATTATATATGATTATATTTATATAAATTCTCTTTCTGATGGTTTCTCTTTGTACAAAGGGAAACAGAATTGGTTCGGATTTTACCATTACAGGGCTCACCAAGGAATTAATAAATGCAAATAAGATGAACTCTCTAATCAGTGGGACGTAGATTAGTTGTATATGGAAGGTTAACACTGGAATTCAAGGGTATGCCATGTAATGACGAGTATATTCAACCCAAAACATTAGTTTAGACAGGTATATTATGTAGTACTATAAAAATGAATAATTGCTCATTATATTACCAGATCATGATTAATATTACCTTAATCTAGAGAGCCAATCATTATGAAACTTGAATTCAAGAAATAAACACACCCCCCTATTTGATAAGATTATTGACATAAAGGTTGAAAATTGAACTGAAAAATAGACCTTCATAAGCTGTCATAATAGGGAATAAACTATACACACATGACTAAAACTAAAAATGACAGAATTGACTATCTAGACACATTGCGAGTGATTGCCTGTTTCTTGGTCGTATTATGTCACGTAGGAGACTATTATGCGGAGAATTCACTTGGTGGATTTGGATTATCATGGAGTAAGTTAATCACTTTAACGAGACCATGTGTACCACTGTTTATTTTATTGTCAGGAACGCTACTTCTCCCATTAAAAATAGACACCCGTTCATTCTTTAAAAGAAGGTTTAGTCGTATTGTTATCCCTTTCTTCGTTTGGTCGATTTTATATGTCTTTTTCCCCATACCTTCTGAAACTGTTTTTGGTGGACCTCCGAACGCTTTTACAGGCAATATGAATATCTACCTTTACAATTTAATGATGATACCGATAAATTTCACGGCAAGTAATATTCATTTTTGGTTTATATATACCATTCTTGGACTTTACCTGTTGATGCCTATTATCTCTCCGTGGCTTAAACAAGCATCAAAAAAAGATCTATTATGGTTTTTATCTATTTGGGCAATAACATTATTATTTCCATATATACGGCTTTGGTTTCCTCAAATTCATGGTGAATGCACGTGGAATAACCATGGGATGTTAATATACTTTAGTGGTTATCTCGGATATATCTTTCTAGGTATCTTTCTTAATCGATACAACACTTTATCGACTCAAAAATCATGTCTTTTAGGAGCACTACTATTTGTTATCGGTTACATCATAACATATAAAGGATTGTGGTTCGATATTGGTCGCTTAAACTCACAGAAAGTATCTGAAGTCAACGATCAGGGATGGATTACAATTGAAACCATGATTGGTTACATAACAATCAATGTAGCTATGATGACAACAGGGATTTTTATTTTTTTCCAGAAAATGAAAATCCCTCGTGTGATACAAAGGTTTGTCTCAGAGCTTTCTAAGTTAAGTTTTGGTATTTTTCTTGTTCATTATATTCTGTATTTATGGATTGGGGCAAAATTAATTCCGACATGGAATTTATCTCCTGGCATAGAAGAAGTTTTAATTGCAATTATTGTTTTTATCGCGTCCTATATTGTGGCGAAAGTCATCTCCTTCTTGCCTAAATCAAAATATTTAATTGGATAATCCTAGAATGTGGTTACAATTCTGGTAGGTAAACCGATATTAACTAGTTCTACAATCTCATCAAGGACTCTTTTATACAAAATCTTGTTCCATAAGTCTAAGAAGTCAATATTTCCTAGACTTATGGAATATCATCGTTTCTACTGTAATACCACCTATTTATTCATATAGCGTGCCAACGGTGTATCTGCACTCATAACAACACGACACCACGTAGAGACATCATCTCTTAAATATCAAGTTTAAATTGTTGACATTTATATGCAAGATTGTCCTAACACCACCATCTTCTATGATAGTTTATATTTTACAGATTACTCTACATTTAGATAGCTTCTAGCACTTTTGGATCGACCATAATATAACCATTATAGAATGCTTATTGTCCCTAAAAAGTGCATATGTGATACGTAATATTTTATTGATGATCATAATGACAAAATAATGCTTCACTTTAAGTCGTTTCTCTTGTTTTAAGAGCCTCACTTTATGTGTTAATAACGTCATAACGAAAGGGTGGAAATAATGACTTCTACTTTTTTGTATTGTCTCTATAGAAGTAACATATGCAGGATAAGTTGTAAAACCCTCTTCCACAGTTTAGCTTAATCTAACAATGGTTGCAAAGGAATATCAATAGCGGTATCTGTTAAATAATCCATCAAGGCTGGAATAAAATGGATACACAATCTAATATCTTTTCGTACAACGATGAAAAGTCTTTAATATTTTGAACTGAATAATGATCAATGGGCTGTATAGAGAGATCCCGGAGACTTTAATTTCCTTTGTAGAAACGATGGATGCAAAACACTGTGGTACTTTCTTATACGTTAATCTGTAGGTCTCGTTCATGCTCTTTTGTCTTACTCACTTTAGGTCTCTTATTACCATGAGAATATAACGTGCCTTTGTTAGTTGTTTCATCTACTTGTGTAAGTTTTTCAAAAATATGATCCTCTCTAGAGTACTCCAGTCTTGCTTTATTTTGACACTTAAATTGTAGGCAGTATGTTGTTTTACACCAAAGAGTAAAACATTGTCTACCTTTTGGTTTTCGACCTCACCTTCCACCTGAAAAATTATAAATTGGGTTTTGCTATCTCTTTCTACCTTATGGCATTGGAGTCCGAACGATTCCATAAAATATTTTGATTCCCAATCATAAAATTCCTTAACAAAAGCATATCCGGTGAGTTTACCATCAAGATTGAAGGGGTATTTATCCGTTGGAGTCATAGCTATCGAAATCATAATACCATCTTTATTTACAAAAGATTGCTCTCGACTAGAGGCATTGAAAGAACCTTTCTCCCATTTACCTGGGATTTGTATGGAACCATATGGATAGGAGAAGTAGGTGGTGATATCCTTTGTTTTATTGTAGTCACTTCCTATGATATAGGATGATTTCTGTGAAACACAATTGGATAGAGTCATGAAAAAGATAATAGAGAGAAGTGCTTTAAATGTAGAGATCTTCATAAGCCTTGGTATTAGTATGGGTTCATGGTCTTTGATGAAAGAGCATAGGTTGGTTTCTATTTCTGCCAACGTGTAATTTTAAAATTGGAGACTACCGAGTCCGGAGTGAAATAGATCACAAGTTTATGTTCTCCTACCAGCTCATCTTCGGTTAAGTTATATTCACTATATATAGTATAATGAATAGTATTTTTCTTGATCGTCCTAATATTGGTTTGCTCTCCAAGCAGGGAGATTACAGAGTCATAACTCATCCCTTTATTCAATCGATTCGTCATTAAATCCTGTATCATTTGATTTCTGTGGTTGAAGGAGAAATCAATATTTTGTAACCACTGCGATTTATTAAACTCGATATCTGGTTTAGGCTGTTTATCTAAGTAAATTCCAATTACGACTGCAAGTATAATTGCAGTACTCCATTTCAATAGTTTCATTTTAAAGTATTAGATTTTCAGTTAAAATAAGTAAATAAAAATAAATATAAGCCATATATACAGGCGAATGTGTCGAATTGAGAACAAAAAAAAATGATTTTGTGGCCGGAATCATGATTCTCGAAGTTCTAAAAGGGGAATAGTTCCCTGATAGGGGTCAAATAGGTATCAAACAGGTATCAAACAGGGAGATGCTTCATCTTTTGCTCCACAATAGCTCATAGTTGACTCATCTTTTTGTTAAAAATGTCGAAGCATATATGAACTATTCTCGAAGAAATAATGAAGCATCTCCCTGTTTGATACCTGTTTGGTCCCTAGTAGGTAGCTGTTAGATCTTTAAGGACAACAAATGAGCTTTTGACATGATTTGATGTAGTTGCAATGAAAGATAAACAGATGTGCTGATTCCGACTGACCTTTACAAGAGCAAGGTATGGGTTTTGTCGGTTATTGTATAGATATAGGCTACTCTCTTTTTGCCTTGAGCGATCCCCTCTCATGTTTTATCTTTTTATTTGGATAAACTTATTTAAGAAATAAACAATTGCCTTTAATACCTATCTTTGGCCTCTTATATTAAAAGTTATGATCTAAGGAGGTCATAATATTAAAAGCTGTTTTAAAGGATAAAGTGTGATTTCATGAAGACTAGGATACTAATAATATTACTTAGCCTAAATACATTGGCTCTATTTGGGCAGAGTTTATCGAATGAATTATATCATCAACTTTTTGATGAAATAAGTTCAAGAAATCCACCGACGTATATTTCGCAGAAGCTTGATAGTTTATTGAACATGGAAACGATGTCAACTTTTGACCGTGCAAGAATATATAATCTTAAGGGGGTGTATCATGACTTAATACATGAAAGAACTTTAGCCATCACATCGCTTCAAAAGGCAATAGTACTTTTTGAGGAGAACAATAAATGGAAAACGAAAGTACAATTGAACTTATCCGCTGCCTATACCGAGAGTCATCAATTTACCAAGGCCACTTCCATATTGATGGAATTAGGAAAAACGGCTAAAGAGAATCGTGATGTGAGTTTGCAGGCAAAGGTGAAGGAGTATTTTGCGAACCTCTATTTTAAACAAGGAGATATAAACAAGGCGCTCAATGAATTGGAGGAGGTGGCCCTGACATATGAAGCACTAAAAGATACCGTAATCCTATCACGACTTTACAATAATTTAGGGGTATTGTATAAGAATAACGAAGCCTACTCGAAAGCTATTGAGTATAATGTAAAATCGTTGAACTTAAGTAAAGCGATGAAAGATACTCTAGCCGTTTCTCAGTCGTATAATAACATCGGATTAAATTATGAACGACTTTTTTATAAAACAGACAGTGTTCCTTATATGCAGCAATCTATTGCATTCTTTAAGGAAGCCATAAAGCTTAAAAGGCAATTTCCTGTGGCATGGAATACGGCTTTACACAATCTAATTCGGGTATATCGGCTTATTGGAGAATATGATAAAGCCAATCAATACTCTTTAGAACTGAGTGAAAGTAAAAGAGGAGATTATAAGGAGGAGGAGCAGATGTATCGATCCAAGATGCTTTTTGCTCTAAATCGAGGTAATTCAAGGGAGGCTTTCTATTGTCTGTTTAAATTGGATTCCATTCAGAAGATTATTCGTGATTTGCAGACACATGACTTTGAACAGATGTTACAAAACCAGAGTGATCTATTTGAATCGAAGAAGAGCGAGAAGGAGAAAGCCTTAGCACTAACTGAAGAACATAACCTACGATTGATGGTGGAGAACAAGCATAATCGTTTACAAATTATCTTTCTTTCGATACTGGTCATTATCTTAATGGGGCTATTTGGATTTGTTTACTATCATAAAAATCTCATTCATAAGAACGAGCAAGAGAAGAAAGATTTAAAGCTTACGATATTGCGTTCGCAGATGAACCCTCATTTTATTTTTAATGTGCTTACCGCAATACAGAATAGTCTTTTGGATGATGATCCATTGAAAACAGCTGGTTACATCGCACGTTTCTCGAATTTGGTGCGTAAGAATTTTGATTTTACAGACAAAGAAAGCATTTCTCTAGATGATGATTTGGGGGCACTAACGAATTATATAGAGACACAGAAAATTAGATTCGGAAATAAGTTTGACTATCATGTGGAGGTCGAGTCGAATATTCAGCTAAAGGATGTTCATGTGCCACCAATGATGCTTCAGCCTTTGGTCGAGAATGCCATCGAGCACGGTTTGAAAAAGTGTAAACATAAAGGGTACTTACATGTGCAGGTCCAGCAGGCAGGGCGTCAACTGTTTTTCATTGTTACTGACAATGGGGTTGGCTATATTTCTAAACATGGGGATGGAAAACAACACGCTTTGGATGTTCTTAAAGCACGATTGACTTTACTCGGATATGGGGATGAAAAGACATTTGTCATAAGGCGAGTGAGTAGAGATGGGGGAACCGAAGTGAAATTTACATTAACACTAAAGAAAGATGTATAAGGGAATTATTGTAGAAGATGAGTTTAATGCCCAGCAGGCATTATTGAAGATGTTACGCTTATTGGTTCCAAAACTTGAGATATTAGACATTTTTAGTTCGTTTGAAGAGAGTAAAAGTTTTCTAGATAACACTCCTGTGGATTTGGTTTTTATGGATATCGAGCTAGAAGATGGGGTTAGTATCGAGAAACTTAAAGATGGTGATCTAGATAAGTATCACATCATCTTTACGACAGGATATAATCAGTATGCTATAGATGCTATAAAGCTGAATGCCTTAGATTATATTTTGAAGCCAATTGAACCAATGGAGTTGCAAAAGGCCGTGAATAAAGCGCTTACTATAATTGATAAAGAGAAGGAGACCACTGAAGCCTTAAGAGCAGCTAATAAAGTGTTGGAAAAAGAGAAGAAGGAGTTGGTGGTGAAAACCATCGATAATACTCACTATCTGAATATCAATAATATTGTGATGTTTCAATCCGAAGGAGCTTATACTCGAATATCGACAGATGAAACCACGATTCTAGCCTCTAAGCATTTGAAGTATTATGAAAATATTGTGGTGCCATATGGTTTTATTCGTACCCACCAATCATTTATTGTGAATAAAGATTTCATTCAAAGTATACAGAAAACACAGATCACTCTCGTGAATGGAATGGTGGCAAATATCTCTGTTCGAAAATATGCGGAGGTGATGGAACAGGTCAATAATAGTCGCAAGCAATAGAGGAGTGCTTCGAATGATAATTCAGTCTGTGAGGGATGTAAGATAGGGTTTGAGGATGCCATATTTTTAATGAGCAACCTAATTCATTCAATCCAATACAGATAAGATATCCGTCTTTACCAAGGAGAGAGGAAGTTGAAGTATTTATGTTTTTGTAAACTCAATTCATTGGACACATCTATAATGGCAGCTTAAATGCCAATACTTTTCATTTGAATTATTACGAATATCAAATGAATCCTTACGTTTATTAATCGGATTTGACTTCTCACATGATTGTTTATTCTTTTGAATCGAATTCTTGAAAAAGAGGCTATATGAGACTATTTCAGAAAGAGACCCTCGAAGAACAAATTAGAGGTGGGAATCTAGATAAATGTAAACAAAATATCAATCAGAATAATACCAATGATACGATTGCAAATGTACATATGCCATTATTTAATGTGATTAGTTGTGGTTGTGAGACTTTTACCAAAGAGATGCTTGGGTTAAATTATTGGAACCCATTTACTTTTGATGTCAGGAATACTGAGGAAGAGAATATTCATACCATAAAAATAGTTGTGGCTAGAGAAATTAATGTCAATAAGTACAATGATAAATGGGGTGCAGTAATTCGGTATTGCTACTAAAAGAGATGAGCCTGAGAAGATGGCATTGCTACAATAAGCAGAAGCGTAAGATCGAGATGCTGCAGTGGCTTTAAGCCGAATGAAGTATCCTAATATAAAAGACCTATTATTTTTCCTACCAACATAATCTCAGTAGTCTAGCGGTGGAAGTCATGCTATCTGACCTATAGCGCAAAATTGCTTCCATTTGCAGACTATATTATGAAATAACCTAATCCTTAACATTCCTTTTGTCGTGTAGATCGGTTATCTGACCCATAGCTATTTCATGCTCTTCATGATAGGATGAAAAATGCATTAGTACCTTATTTCACCAACAAAATCCCTATATCTTACAAGTAGCGGGATATCCTATCTAACCCATAGTATTCTATTGTTTCCCTTCTTACTAGTATCAATACAGGTCCAACATCTCCCTCGGGAGTGTTGGACCTTTTGTGGTTTTTATTTGCCTACTAACAATTTATTTCCACAAATTCAACGTGAGATCTTAGTCACCGCAGGGAATGTTGAACTCCAGCTCAGCATCATGAAGTAAATTGAAGTACGGGAGTCGTACAAAGACGAAAAACACCACTAAGTGACATGGAGATGAAGAAAATATGTCCACATATCTTTTATTGTTAATTGATGCACAAGAGAAAAAGAATCACAAAGCATGTTGAGACGCGATTTCGAGTCTAGAAAATAGCCACAGGTATTACGAATCTGAATGAAGCGTAAAAGTGCATTAAGGATAGCATTGATCAACACAAGCTTTTATTCAAAGCCGACACCAAGGTGCTATCCCTCCTTGTTTGAGATCTTTTCGTAGGATATTATTGTCTTTACAAATACCTATTTTAATTTTTCATTCCATTAAATAGGACAACAAAAGGAACACTTTGGGATAAGTACTCTCAGTCATCACCATGTATTAAAACCAATTAATGCATGGTGATGTATACTTGAAGAAGAAAGTAATATTTTTTTCTGTTACTCCTCATCTTTTCTCTTCAATTCGGGCATGAAAAATTGCTTTGAGATCTATTGCAACAGAAATCTCTACTGAGCAATAACCAATACAGGGTTAGAATCTATTTTTAGATCCTTAGCAACCTTCTGAATATGCTCTCCACTATTGTTTTTACAAAAGGTAATAATATCTCTAGCATTTTTACTCATCACAAATTTATTGTCAGTATAGAATGAAGGCCAGTAAGGCATACCACCATCCAGATTGTTTGTTAAATCTTGGGTATGTATTAATTGATGCTTTTGTTTACTATAAACAAAGTTTTCTTTGATCCTATAAGGTGGCAAAATCCCTATTTGTGTAGTAAAAAATAAGTTATTTTGATCTTCAGTTATCCCATGTATAATAATATGATCTTTATACTCTTCCCCTTTATCCGGTGTTATCCGAAGGTCGTAACAATTAACTTTATTATGGTAATTAAACAGGATGTATGGAACCTTCTCAAATGTATCTGTAACTTTGTACATCTTATTTTTAAAATTTCCCATATAGAGAACATGACCATCTAATGTGTGTTTGCTAATTGTCCCCAGTAGATTGTTTTGTTGTAATAATCGGGACTTGTCTTGAATCGAATCTAAGATATTTCCATTATAGTCAGTCAGCAAGATTTGATTCGTTGTAAATATCTTTGACTTTTGAGACGAACCTAGAGTAAAAAACATCAGTTTATTATCTGTGAATAAGGCGATCTTATCCACTTCTACTTCTAGGGTAATAGTTCGTTTATAGGTGCCATTTTGAGCATCCATTACCAACACTTTAGCAGGGTGTGATATGTTATCATAGATCAGAATTTGATTGTTTGTACGATCTAATATAAAACGAATTCTTGCACCGTGTTCTTCAGGACCTTTCCCTATTTTACTTATCTCTCTAATAAATTGCCCTTTTTGATTAAACATATATAGATGTTTACCATCAGAAACATAGATATAGTTGTCTGTCAACTCTAACTCCATAACATTTCTCAATATACACTTTGGATTTGTTTCCAAAGGGATATAATTAATTTGGCTACAGTATTGAGACAATTCCACCACTTCCTTTTTAGAGGATAAGGATTCAGATACATTAATCACATACTCAAACTCCTGCACGCTTTTTGTTTTTTTACTACAAGAAGTGAAAAGTAAGATAAAAAAGCAGATGAATAGTACCGAATTTAGAGTGCGTATATCATAGATTAACCCACTATTCTTTTTTGAAATCATAAAAACAATTTTACAGATGTTAGATTAAATCACAATTAATTACCCTAGATAGAGTGTTCTCGGTCTAGTTCACAGAGAATTTGTCTTGTTGATAAAAACAGTTCGTTACAGAGCGAGCGAAATCTGATCATAGATGATAACTTTGTTGATTATGTAAGAGAAAATGCATTAGAATAGTGCCATTACTTCAAATATGGCTCACCCCGTGAGGTGATTGGTTATAAATATACTGTTGTATTTAAACAAATACAAATACATTTTCATTTATATTAACAATTTAAGACGTTTATAAATCCGAAGTCTGGTGGTGACAACAATTGACTTGTTGTTCAAATAAGAACTCTTTGTATTCTCGTAATTAGTGAAGCATTACGAGAAAATATTCACTTATACCATTAAACTAGATTCAAGGAGATAGTTATTATTCTTAAGCTTATTAACCTAGAAATTTAGCTGCGGATTGAACGATTAAAAGTATTACTAAGGTTTTGAGGTGCAGTATGTCTATTTGTGTTTACATGATTAATCGTCAGTGTGAGGGTGCGGACTGGTGTGTCCGCACCAAGTTGTTATTTAATATTGAAGGAGTCGATTTATAAAAGCTAATCCAATAGCTCAATATCGTTTTGATGGAGTCCTAAGCTTTTCCATCTTTGTTTAAATGCAAGGAAACGATCTCCTTTTTCTTTTATATTTTTGTTGGTGAGAAAAGATTTGCTGGTAATCTCGAGAGTTTCAGCATCGTCTATCTCTAAGAAGAGTTGATAGAGTGTCATCAAACGAGCTTTCATTTCTACTCCTAGGTGGGGGTGGATATAGAGGATAGATGCCAATATTCCTTGGGTATCAGGCATGTGGAAAACATCTAACTCCTCAAGGGTTCTCTCTTTAGAGAGATATTGTGCTATAGTTGCTTGATGGTCTGCACCTGCTTGTTTAATCATATATTCGAATACGGCGTCAAAGTGCTTAAGGTAGCTTTTGATACTATCTTCTTCTGTGCAATGGTGATCTAAAGTCATCTTATCAATGAGGTAAGCCAATAGGCATAAGTAGTTTCCGGTTACATCCTTAAAGCTCTTTATAGCCTCATTGTTATGGGTGATCAACTCCTTTCGAAACTGAATATGCTTGATACACTGTTTATACAAGGGGGTATCGTAGTTGTATAAACAGTATAGAATCTCAAGATCCGTTATCCGCATCTCATCGCTATGAAACTCAATTACATGAATATTACGAACAAGCTCTTTGCGATCGATAAAGCGATGGTTTATACAGAAGAACTCCTCTAGAGAGCAGATACCGCTCTTTTGAAGGTGTTGTAAGGTGGGGTATTGGATCTTTTCTTCTTGAATTCTTAATAGTATATGGATGGTTCGTAAGATTCTTTGTTTGACATTAGGTTCCTCTTCTCTGATTGTCCTCTGTTCATAGGTAAAAGGATCCCAAAAGTCTTCTGTAGCTACCCCGTCATAAATGAAACGCTTTACGATCGTCAGCTGCTTATTTTGAGCAAATGCTTTTAGGTCTTTAACTGGGTTGATTTTTTCCAATAGGTCTGCTCCTTTGCCAGTCTCAATATAATTAATCATCTCTTTCCCATTGGCAAAACCCTTTAGAAAGAACTCTCGATTCATTGCAATGGTCTCTTTGTCTTCCTCCTCCTGAAATCCTTCATAATCCCCAAGAATTGTCTCTTCATCAGGACTAAAATACTCTTCTATTTCCTTTTTTTCGTCCTGTGGTTCAAAAAGGAAAGCGCTCTTGGGTGAAGAGTTTAGAAAGCACTCAATTCTAGTTAGAGTCTCCTCTTTCTCCTGTCTGAAGCTTCGATTATTGATAAACAACTCGTTCAAGCGCTGGGTATAATACTTCTTTCCAATAATTATGTCTAGGTCAAAGAATGTAGTTCTAGGAGACGCTTTAAGGGATTGTAATAACATCACTTTAAAATATGCATACTCAGATGGATTCTGCTTAAAATAATCATATAAACTCCCATCTGGAATCTCTTCATGATCTTCATTATAAGTAATAAAATTACAGCGCAATGCATGCGAATTACATCCATATGCAAGGGCTTTTAGTTTGGGCCTGTTGATCTGTTCCATATCCATATATAGATATTGGGATATTCTATCGTGATGCTCTTCGTCCCAATTGGGGGTAACAAATTGGTAGAGATAATAGAGATATTTCTCATCGAACTCGACTGCAATGCGAAGTATATCCAAACCGTATAGGTGAGAATCACTACACCACATTCGGTCGCTTTCATTCTGCTTGATAGAAAAGTTTATGATCAACCCAAGAAGTCGTTCTACCTCGCTATTTAGCCCTTTCTCTAGAGCTATTAGTACAAGGTAAGACTCTGTGTATATTGCATAAACATTATCTAATTTGTCAAGTTGATTTATGCTAACTCCTTCACATTCCATGGTCTTTCGAAGGATTAGAGTGTTGTACAGTTGTTGAGCAGAGAAGTTGTCTCCGTTATTTAGCACTACGGGTAGAGATTGATTTATTAAGGGATTATGGTAGGTTACAGCGTCTAATATGGCCGTTGTCGCTTGAATTAATTGACTCATTCCAAGTTTTATATCGGTCACGTCATTAAAGTTTACATCAATTTTCATGTGGTCATTTTTTGTTGATCAATTGTAGGTCGTTTGTATAGAACAAACATTAATGGGATAAAAGTATATATAATTAAAATTTTAGCAATTTAATAAAGCTTGCAAATAGAGAGTCTGAAGAATTCTTGCTTTTGATGGAATATTCATCGTTAAAACAAAAGCAATCGACTATTCATTTATGATGACGATCATTGCACAATTTCCTGCGAATATCAAATAACTCCCAACGCTTATCAATCGCTTTTGTGGTATCTAGGCAAAAAGGGCACCTTTGAAGTGTTCTTATAAGATATGCTAGTGTAAAGAGCATAGCTGAAGATTCGAATGGAATGAAAACATTAAAATACATTACATTAATAAAATATATAAGCTCATGATTTACGGGATTACGTTGTTAGTTTTAGGTGTACTTGCTGCACCATCGTTGTTGTTGTCTAAGAAACCTAATGCAAAAGAATTGCTTGATAAAATTACTCCATTCCAGGGATGGATCGGACTTGGTTCTTGCCTTTGGGGTGTTTGGGGAATCATCCAAGCAGTTCTTAGCCTTGGGTTGCTAACATCGCACCCAATATGGTGGCTTAGTTGGATGGGAGGAAATGTACTTGAAGCTTCATTGGGATTTCTATTAGGATATGGAATGATTAGCCAGCTAGTGTTGTCTAAGAATGAAGCAGCGAGAGAGAAAGGTGCCCAGTTACTAGAGAAATTATCTCCATTACAAGGAAAGTTAGGGCTATTCGCGATTGTGATGGGTGCATGGATGATTGTAGCGTCTATTTTATTCTCATAACGGTTAGGACATACTAGAGTTAATTTTTTTGGCACCATAGAGTTATAAAGGCTCTATGGTGCCTGTTTGCATTAGAAGAGAATGTCGCTTCAGCCTTTGTAGCTGGATCTAGTTTTTGGTGAGATATAAACAATACTATAAAGTGCATAACTTCCTCTTGGTCATTGGTGTGAATAAAACACTTTTGGTCTGAGAGAGAACTAATTTTTTTTAGATTCCTTTATCGCATCCAATATCAAGCAGATCAAGAATGTTCGATTTATCTAATTATTCGATTTTACCTCAGAGTTCGTAACGCTTGCGATGTAAAGAAACAGACAAATAGCATTGATCCATCAGAGATTGAATCCTTTTTAGCATAATCCAAAGAAATGATTTGTTGCATTTTTGATTGAGTGTATATATTAATTATTTTTACATTCATTACATATATTGAAAAAGCAAAACCTAATGGCTGAATTCCATGAATAATAATACTCCATTTTATATACTAGCAATAGGTATATTTGTTTTAATGAAATTTTGGTTTAGAACATTTGAAAACGATCAACTTCTTTTTCTGTTATATCCTACCAATAGTATTGTTGAACTTATAACTGGTGATCAAGCGATCTACTCTTCGATGAGTGGATTTGAATATCCAAGACTTAATATAATCATTGAGAAATCGTGCTCTGGTTATAATTTTCTACTTCTTTGCTTTACCATACTCTACTTTCAAGCATTGAAGTACTCAGAATGCTCAATTAGGAAGTTAATTCAATTGGTTCAATATTTAACAATAACATATATCTTAACTATTCTCATTAACACGTCTCGTATAATTATTTCAATTATTCTTAAACATAGTGTGATCGAAAGTTTCAAGATAGATCCTCATATTATTCATGAATCTATTGGGGTCGTAACCTACCTTACATTTTTATTAATATCCTACATAATTAACGAAAAAATAATGACCACAAAATATGCAAAAATTAAATAACCCCAGATGGCTGCTTGTTATTAACACGCTACCAATTACAATACTTTTTCTGCTTTTAAGTTCACAATACAATATCATCCACAGTGAATTGCTTACCGAAAGCATTCAACAATGGAAAACATACGGTGGGGTACTTTTGGGTATTGCCCTAATACACTTATTACATGCAATCGTTCTAATATATTCTAAAAAAAATATACCTGTCTACTCGGCAGTGATATCACTTCTGATATATATACCATATATTTACTCTTACTACAATCACGCGAATACTTTCATCCCATATTATATTCCCAGATGGATGCAAAGTGGTGAAATTACATTTTATGTAGGTACCTTTATCATGCCTACATTGATATACTCTATTTTGCTTATCGTTACCTATTTCACTCCTCATACGAAGACATATAAATCGTGGAAAAGTTTCTTAGGTGCTTTACTTATCCCATTTGTCTCATATTTAACGGCTCTATTGATACTTCCTTTTTGGAAGAACATAAGTGGGAATTTTACTTTCCACACTGTCATCATACTTATCATTGCAAACACGATCTTATTCCTTTTCTTTATAATACGAGGGTTATATATCATCGCTTTACGAAAAAGCATTTTTTGGAAGAAGAATCAACTTGTTTGGAAAATTCCAATTACTCTTTTACTCCCGATATTAGGTTTATTAATTAATAATGAGGTTTTTGGGGGCAAATCTGATATAGGAGGAGTTATAGGAGACTTTAAAAATCCATGGTTTTATATTATTACTATTGTTAATAGTGTCTTTTTATGTCTACCAAACCCCATAAATCATATATATCGATATCTTCTTTTTATTGGGCGTACGATCACCTTCTCATTTACATTTTATTTTTTCATCGTATTTCTCCCTTTTCTTCCTGTATCAGTTATTGCAATTATTCTTATTGGAACAGGTTTTTTACTACTAGCACCACTACTGCTTCTTGTCGTTCATATCAATGAGTTATCAAAAGATTATAGTTTTTTGTTGAGCCAATTTTCAAAGAAAACCATTAATATATCTTCTTTGGTAGCATTGATGATAATTCCATTGGTGATAACCTTTTCATTTATCCAAGATAAACAGACTTTGGAAAATGCATTAGAATATCTATATACCCCCAATTACACCAAAGAGTATCATATAGATGAAGATTCTTTTCTAGAAACAGTCAATATCATTAAAGCAAATAGAAGTAGGAATTCCAACTTTTTAATGAAGTATCGTACACCATACATCTCCTCCTACTTCAATTGGCTCGTTTTGGATAACCTAACGCTCAATAAAGATAAGGTTGATCGAATAAACAATGTATTCATAGGCAAACAAACAATTAAAACACGTGGTCAACGAAACATCAATCATGATGTTATAATTACAAATTCATCGGCTGAAAGCAGGTACGATACGAAGCTCAATGTATGGAAAAGCTGGATACACTTAGAACTAACCAATCAAAATAAGAACACGTCTCTGTCAGAGTACTCAACAAATATAATACTCCCGAATGGTTCTGCTATCGACAACTACTATTTATATGTAGGAGAGAAAAAAGAGATGGGGATATTAGCAGAGAAGAAATCTGCTATGTGGATATACTCTCAAATTGTAAATGAGAAAAGAGATCCTGGAATATTGTATTATAAAACAGGGAATAAAGTAGCATTTCGCGTCTTTCCTTTCTCAAAAGCAGAAGTCCGTTGTACTGGGTTTGAGCTAATCCACAAAGAACCTATTAAGATTGTAATGGATGATATAGAGATCCAATTAGGAGAAGAAAGAAAACAAGATACAAAAATTATAGAGACGAAAAATATTGTATATATTCCATCAAGTATAAAACGTAACTTAGATAAAATACAACGACAGCCTTATTTTCACTTCTTGGTAGATGTCTCCAAGAGAAATGAAAATAATAAAGATGAATTCATCCATCGTATCAATAAAATAATATCCAAATACCCTAAGCTATCCAATGATTTAAAGATAACAAATGTCAATAGTAAGATATCCACATGTGAAGAGACCAATAATTGGGAAAAGTTCATTAGTAAAGCGGATTGTGATGGAGGTTTCTTTTTAGAGCGAGCAATCAAATCGACATTGGTAAAATCGTACTATAAGAATGATGAATCATATCCTGTAATTGTGGTTGTTACCGATAGTCTTAACTATGCTATTCTTGACAAAGACTTTGCCGATCTAGCGATAACATATCCAGAGAACAAACTTTTTTACCTGCTTAATAAAGATCAAACATTAGAGCCTCATTCGTTAGCAGCTTATCCACAAGAACCTTGCACTGAAATTTCGGAGTTAGATTTCTATCATTCTTGTGTTCGATACATATGTTCAAATGGTAAAATAGCATATTTAGCAGATGATAAATCATCAAGTCTTGTGTTAAAAACAGACTCATTATCTATTGATCCTAATAAACTAAAAGCAGACCACTGGATATCAATAATGCAGATGAAAGGCAGTTGGATATCACAGAATCTTAATCCATTACAATCAAATACCGAATGGTTGAAGCTCGTAAAAAGTAGTTTCATAACAAAGGTCATGTCCCCAGTTACCTCATATTTGGTAGTTGAAACCGAAGCACAAAAGGCCATGCTCAGAAAAAAACAAGATCAAGTATTGGCAAGTAATAAATCACTTGATATTGATGATGAAGCTCAAAGGATGAGTGAGCCAAGTTTATGGATTATTTCCATTCTAATAGGATTAATTCTGTGGGTAAAACAGAACGTTAGAACAATAAAGAAAACGAAAAAGCAAATATAATTAGAACTGATCACCTCATATTCAATCGTTTTAAGATAACAGATGTTGTTTGTGTAATCTTAAAATCGTTGAGGTGATAAATGAATATTCGGAATCTAATAATATTTAGAGCTACAACCACTGTCATTGAGATACTAAAGGGCCTTCAAAATAGATAAAGCTTGCATTCAAGAAGAATATAAGAAGGTTTACTTTATAAATCAAGAGATCCTCCATATCTAACCAAACTCGCATAAAATATTTATGGATACAAAAGGAGGGCATTAAATGGTAGCGTTTCATGGTAATTACCTACGATATGGACCCCATCAGTTATATGAAGCTCCATATGCTGATGGCGGGCATATAAATGTTTAACTCTGTATTGATTTTCACATAAGATCGCATAAACAATAGGATGTCATCTCCTTCTGTTTTTTAAGCCATGGCTATGTGTTCGATGATGATCCTCCTAGCGGGGACTCCTAGAACATGCTTATTTGACCCTTCGGTTTGTTCCAAACCATCTGTCTGGTGTAATAGATTATCCATCATACGTTGGAACAGAAAGAAATTACCTCCTGTATGACAACCTGTTCCATCTCTATATCTTTCAATTGAGCATAGTTTGTGTGTTCGAACACTGATCGTTTTATCATAAAGATAGAGTTGGATATAGTGGAACTTTAGTCCTAGATGCGGTAGATAACTAGTTTTATGGTATTCATTATTCAAGTTCGGTCCGTTTTTCTTAAATGCAGAGGCTGTAATTAGTGTATTATAGAATTTAATTTTTCTGCGATTTCGTTATAATGGATATGGCCTAACCATTCAAATATTATTTCATAATCAGAATCAAATAATATGAAATATGGAGTTCCTTTTAATATGTTTAAGTTAAAAGTCAACGATAACTTTGTAAACTGTTTCAGGTGCTCTGAGATGGTACTTCGTATCTTTTCTTGTGCTAATATAGGCAAGTTGAATAAATCGTCTTTTGTCAGAAC
>JAONJW010000022.1 GCA_028377305.1 Prolixibacteraceae bacterium
GGGCCTTATAAATTTGGAGGTCTACCAGGCCTAATTGTTCGTGTTGAAGATAGTCATTCGGAGCATATCTTTCAACTTTATAAGATTAGTAAAATTCCTAGAACAATGTTATACGTTGAAGTTGATAAAATCATTATGGCTTCAACTGACGAAGTACCAAAAACTTTTACCTCTAATATACAGAATAAGTGTAAAGAGCTAGCAGGAGGGAAAGTGAACAGTAATCAAGATATGAATTTTCGATTAGTAAAACACATAGCTACGTATAATAATTATATTGAAAAATATTGATTAATAGATGATTGTCGATTTGACTTTAGTCAATAATTCCAACTTGCCAGATTCAATGCAAGTATCTTTAATCTTACAAACTTCTATATTTAGTTTCAAGATTAGATAATTAGGCATCTACAATGAGAGAGTAGTGACGATCTGTATGGAGTGGTGATGAAGATTATATTGGTAGTATAAGTAGCACCATCTTTGTTTATAGAGTGAGTGACGAAAGAGGTGACTTTGTGTTGAAATTAGATCGTGTTTTTATATCGGCTTATGGACATGTGCGATGACATATAACTCTAAAATTGTAGCCCTTGGATGTGAGGAAATGATGGTGGTCATGGGAGGTATAAGTAGATCAATCAATGATTGTTGTACTATAAACCCCAAGGCCCTATTCGGGAAGAATAAGGCCTTGTATATGGTGTCGATATTATTGTGTTATAGGATTGGGATTTTGATGCCTAATTGTACGGCACGTCCCATATTCAATAGTCCATAGTCTTTGTATCTAGATAGGTGGCTTGTATATGCCTTATCAAACAGGTTGTTTACAGAGAAGTCTAGTTCGAAAGTGCGATCTAGACAGTGGATACGTCCTGTTGCTCCGATGTTTACTAGACCGTAGGCATCGGTTGGTGTTTCGAAAGCAGCTACATGATCTTGTTTAAATGTGTAGTTGTAGGCTCCATATAGGTTTAGGCTCCACTTGTCTCCTGTAGGGATATCAAATGCTAATTTATTGTTTATTGAGGTTGCAGGCGTTAGAGCAAGATCGTTTCCATTTTCGTCTTTGCTATAAACCAAGCTTAAATCCGAATTAAAGTGTAGCCAGTGGATTTGGTGTGGATGATAGTGAATTCCTGCTTCTCCACCATACAGTGTAGCATTGCTTTGCTCATATTGATAAACCTTAAGACCATCTCTTAGATCTCCCGTAGGATTAAGATAAATGTAGTCGTTAATGCGGTTAACAAAAGGATTTACGTACCATCCAAAGTGCTCTCCTTTTCTTGAAATAGAGACATCTAGTTGCATGGCTTGTTCTTTCTTAAGGTTAGGATTTCCTATCTCGAAACGGTTAGCAGAAGGGTGTGATCCATCGCTTGCCAACTCGTAGATATTAGGCGCTCTAAAACCTGTAGAGATGTTTGTTTTAATAAACATATGTTCTCCGATATTCCAGTTGAATCCTGCCGACATTGAGAATGCGTTATCGGTTCTATTGTGGATTTGAGATTCTGCATCGGGACTATCAATCTTTTGCACATCATATCTTGCACCAAACAGAATGTTTATTCGTTCGGTTACTCCCCATTTGTAGGTAGAGAATAATCCAATGTTCTGAGTGGTGGTATTAGGGATCAATGTTTCCTCTGAAAGATTTTCGTTATCTCTATACATTCCTTGTGATCCAATAATCCATTGGTTTTGGTTGTTTTCGAAATCTTTGATCCATTGAAGGTTGTAGGTGTAGCTTTGAAGAAGCATCTCAAGTCCAATGTGTTCTTCTCCTTCGTGCTCATGATCATCATCTTCATCCACATCCACATGTCCTGTCTCTTCATGACCAAGTTCTTCTTCATGATGATGCTCTCCTTCTATCTCTTGTCGGTGGTTTCTAACGAAGCCTAAGTTCAATTTGATTTTAGAGTTTTCAAGGTGGATTATGTTTTCACTACTAATGATGTCTGTTTTAATTGGTTGGTAAGGTGTAACAAAGTCTCTGTCTCGATGTCCTCCAATATCTCCATCTTCGTTGATTCCATACTTCTCATCTAGGTGGTTGTAGGTAATAGATGAAGACCAATTCTTTGTTCTATACCCCACCTTACCTTTAAAGTCATACGTTCTAAATCGTGTGTTGTCCACTACGATTCCGTTTCCGTCGATATAGTCCATATGGTTGCGTTGACTACCACTAAGGTTGACACTCCACTTGTCACCACTCCAGTAGACTTTACCATAGGCATCAACCCCTCGAGTGTTAGCATTGTAGTCACTTCCAACTTCCACTAGAGTAGTGTTGTTTGGAGCGTAACGGTCGTCTACTAGATATAGGACCCCTCCAAGTGCGTCACTACCATACAATAGACTTGCTGGCCCTTTGATTATTTCGATCCCTTCAATTCCTGTAGCATCGACACCTAGACCATGTTCGCCTCCCCATTGTTGATTTTCTAGTCGAATGCCATGGGTGAATGTTGCGATACGCGAACCAGATAGACCTCTAATGACAGGCTTTCCTATAGCGGTACCAGTGGTTACTTGTTGGACTCCGGGAATGCTTGCGATGGTCTCTGAAAGAGAATTATTCACCGTTGCATCTTTCATCTTCAAATATGCTACGTTCATGACTTCCTGCTTTTGGAGACTAGGAGAGGTTCCTGAAACCATTACCTCTTCAAGTTTCATATGAGAAGGGACTAAGGTGATGATTGCACCATCTTTTAGTTGCTTCACGATAATCAGCTTTGTGTCGAAGCCAATAGAAGAGACCTGAAGTTTGCTTTTTTCCGTTATTTCAGGAAGCATAACCACTCCCTCGACATCGGTCACAAATCCTTGTCTGTTTTCTGGGTTATAAAGGGTGGTAAATGGTATTGGAGCTTTGGTTTCTTGATCTACAATAGTTATTCTTTTTTGAGCGTATGCTCCTTGTATCATTATCCAAAGGATGAATGTGATGTATAATAATTTATTCATTATTAATTTTTTATGTTATTACAGGTAGTCATGTGGCACTCTCTAAAAAATTTGATAATCACCTATGTGATAGGTGATTGTGTAAGAACTGCTTTGGGTTCTTGAGAATTTTTAGATATACCTCGCCTTGTCTTTCTAATTTGTTGAATACTTTATCATTCACAATAAGAAAGGGCTTCAAACAATCTTAAACTTTGATTTAGCTGTAATAATAAGGAGGTCCTCGGTGATGACGCGAATTTGGGATTTTCTTAATGCGAGGAAGAAGTATTGGAGCAGTTTGTTCTGTCCAGCAAATCTCACTACTTGACACAAGGGTTATTTCTTGTGATAAGATTTGTGGTGGCATAAATTGAAACCACTTACAGAGATGTGAGGTGGCTTGCCACTGTTTCTGAGCTTCTCCATGGGGTGACTCACTTGTGGTTGTGTGATGACAAGTAAGTGTTTGTCCGCAGATGTGACTCTGAGCATGAAAATGCTCATGTGACAGGTATGCGAAGCCCACAGAGAAAAAATACAGAAGTATTATGACTCCTGCAACGAATCTACGTGTTGTTAAGCTTACTTGTTTCATACCATGATTGACATTATCTTACTACAAAGGTATATAAAAAAGGATTGGATAGTCTTCTTTGGGATTAAAGTTTGCTTATTTATATATAGACCGCTTGAAACTGAGTAAATTAATATTGTCATTAAAAACAGGAGAGGTTGTTTGCAGTCTGTCTCAATTACAAACGAACCTACTCCCTTTATACCACTAGTTACTGGTACAATTTTGTATAAATATATTTTGGGGTGTAACTATTCTTCGCGAACATTAATTATGTCGCTTGGTAAATGAATAATACACATAATATTCAGTTATGATGGGATTAAATTTGGATGGCAAATTGGATGTAAACAGATTACTATGATTGAAATGATCAACTCTTTTATTAAGACGTATGGAGCAAAGAAAATTACTCTAGTCTATTGCTAAGTTTTTATTATTGTTTTTATAAACATAATATAATCATAGCGGTATAGCCTTCGTTTCAATATAGAAATTGGTATAACTCACTTACTAACTGTTTGTGATCCTCAAAGAAAAATGATTATATTATAAAATACAATAGCTACTTGTTCTTATATGTATATATTTAAAATTAATTATGATGTGTTAATGTTGGAGAGGTGAAAACTTGCGCCTTGCTTTAGTATCAGTAGGATTGCATTATTAAAGATTCGATGTATATGCATTTTTAGGGCTTTAGTATATTTGTTTGTTAGGATCAGAGGGATTTGTTTTATAATTATTGGAAATAATTATAAGCTTTTAAATAATATTTTAAGGTTATATATCGCCAAAGTTTGTGAATGGATCGGTGCACATAATATAATTGCCACACTATTAGATGGTGTTGTGATGGTTTGTGTGAAGGCTAATAGTAACAATATTTGGGGAGTTATTTTTGGCTTGAATGCAAGAAAGAATGATTATAAAATAGGAGTTATTCTGTCAGTTTTTTTCTGTTGTATTGAATACGTTATGGAGCGTATTGATGATAAAAAAAGAGGCCTTCATGATTACTCATTTGGGCCTCTTTCTGATTTCTATTTCAATTGTACATGTTTCGCCTGTATCTCAAACATTCCGATTTACTTCTTATCGTTAGAGAAGGAGTAAGGGAAAGAGGATTCTTTAGTGCCACGTTTTTTGTTTGGCTTACTGCTCATGTTTAGTTTTAGCGTACCGCCATTAGTCAACTGTTTATGTGTAATGAAGTTCTTCGTGAAGGAGGCTCCATTTAGTGTGGCATCTTTTATATAAATATTGTTGTTGTTGTTGTTGTTTGCTTGGATAACGAATTTCTTCCCGTTCTCTAAGGTTAGAGTTATTTTCTTGAACAGAGGAGATCCCATTGCATATTCTCCTGTTCCTGGAGCAACAGGATAAAATCCCATGGCAGAGAATACATACCAAGCAGAGGTTTGTCCATTATCTTCATCTCCACAAAGACCATCAGCATTTGGGGTGTAAAGTTTGTCCATTACATTTCGAGACCAGAACTGAGATTTCCATGGTTGTCCTAACCAGTTGTATAAGTAGATCGCATGTTGTATCGGTTGGTTTCCGTGTGCATACTGTCCCATATCGGCAATTAACATCTCTGTGATTTCGTGGATTTGGAAGCCGTAGTATGACTCATCGAAAGTAGGAGCAGAGGTGAAGACCTCGTCTAAGCGTTCTGCCATCTTATCATTTCCACCATAAAGTGTTGCTAGACCTTTAGGATCGTGAAATACAGACCAAGTGTAGTGCCATGCTGAACCTTCCGTAAATGCGTCTCCCCATTTGTCAGGACGTGCATCAGACCATGATCCGTCCATGTTCTTTCCAGACATGAATCCTGTGCGATTATCAAACAGGTTTTTATAGTTGTTTGCTCTTTTTGCAAATAGATCGATCTGATCTTGTGGCTTGTCTAATGATTTGCTAAGTTCATGAATACACCAATCCGCATATGCATACTCTAAGGTACGTGCTGCGTTTTCGTTTACGCCACTATCATAAGGCACATATCCAAACTTATTGTAGTCCTCTGCGCCATAACGACCTACAGAATTAATCGGACCTTCGCTTTTTGTGTTTTTAATCATGGCTTCGTAAAGCGTTTCGATATCGAAACCTCTAATGCCTTTAAGGTATGCATCGGAGATAAGAGAAGTCGAATTGGATCCAATCATACAGTCTCTATGGCCTGGGCTTGCCCACTCTGGAAGCCATCCACTCTCTTTATATGTGTTAACCAATCCTTGCATGATGTGACTGTCTAGTTTAGGATACATCAATGTGAAGAATGGGAATACTGCTCTAAATGTATCCCAAAATCCATTGTCTGTAAACATATATCCTTTTTCTACTTTCCCGTTATAAGGGCTGTAGTGTACTATTTCATTCTTGCTATTATATTCGTAGAACTTACGAGGGAATAGCATGGTTCTGTATAGTGCTGTGTAGAATGTACGGTATTGGTCGGTTGTTCCCCCTTCTACTTTGATCTTTGATAGCTCTTTATTCCAAGCCATCGTTGCTTTCTCTTTTGTTGTCTCGAAATTGTCTTTACCGATCTCTCTTTTCAGGTTAAGTTCTGCTTGTTCGGGACTGATGAAAGACGATGCAACACGTGCATGTACTTGCTCCCCCTCTTTTGTTTCGAAAGTTAGAACTGCTCCCACATGGTAGCCCTCGGCTTCTTTACTGTTTGGCGAGTAGTTAGCTGTTGGAGTCTTTGATTTTTTTGAATTCCATGTCCCCACGCTTTTAAACTCTTTGTCGAAATAGATTACAAAGTAGTTGTGGAAGTTTTCAGGAACTCCACCACTGTTATTTCTACAGTATCCTACAATCTTTCTCTCTTTAGGGTATATTTTAACATGCGATCCTTTATAGAATCCATCTACAACGATATGAGCTTGTTCGGTTTTAGGAAATGTAAAACGAAAATGGGCCGCTCTTTCTGTCGGAGTGATCTCTGTTGTGACGTCATAATCCGCAAGGTATACACGGTAGTAGTTTGGTTTTGCGATTTCTGCTTTATGTGAAAACCATGCCGCGCGATCTTCACCTAATATCTTAAGATCTCCTGTTTCAGGAAAAATAGAGAATGCTGCATAATCATTAATCCATGGACTTGGTTGGTGGGTTTGTTTGAACCCTTGAATCTTCTTTGAGTTGTATGCATAGGCCCACCCATCTCCCATAGGACCTGTTTGTGGTGTCCAAAAGTTCATCCCCCATGGCAAAGCGATAGCTGGGTATGTGTTACCATTAGAAAGAGAGAAGTCTGAGTCACTTCCCACCAATGGATTTACGTAATCGACAATGTCGTTATTCTTTTCCGCAAACGTCATAAACGTCGTGCATAAAAGAACAAATAGAGTAAATATCCTGTTCTTCATGAATGTATGATATAATGTAATTAATATACAAAGTATATGATAGGTGAACACATCAACCCTAAGGGTTGTGTTCATTTGTTTTCTGAAGTATGCGGAATAATTGATACAGCGTCAAGCCAACGCTGCATCTGCGGATAATCTTTAGTATTATCTTTATGAAACAAAGATATTAAATACATAGGAGCAATAAATATGTTGTAAAACATATTCTGTGGTTGTTAAGAAGATGTTTCATCTCTTTGGATTTGATGTTGTTGTAACTTGTTTGTAGTGAGGTGTTATGGAATTGTGGGGGTGTGTCTATTTTTGCTTTGAATGATTCTGTGTAGATAAAATGTAAGGGCGATAGGTTTGCTATAACGGATCTTTTCGATCAAATACCACGGTTTGACCTTGTTTTGGGAAAGGGGGTATTGTGAAAGTGTAGACATAAAAAAAGCCGAAGAGATAAACTTCGGCTTTTAAAAGCTCCCCAGGTAGGACTTGAACCTACGACCTACGGATTAACAGTCCGCCGCTCTAACCAACTGAGCTACTAGGGAGTTTAATGGTGCGAAAGAGAAGCACTTTTGTCCTCCGTTGATGGGGGCTATGTTTTTCTCAATTGCGTGGCAAATGTAATAGCTTTTTCCGAAATCTAAAATATATTTGTAAAAAAAATGGATAAAAATATTTGAGTGTGATGAGTCAAAAGAAGCAAAGCAGGGTGATCGGAATAGGGAATGCTTTAGTAGATGAGATTACTTTGTTGATGGATCCTTCTGTGTTACAGAAATTTAATTTAATCAAGGGGAGTATGACCCTCGTAAATAAGGAGCAATCTCAGGTTATTCATCAGGAGACTAAAAAGAATTCAAAAAAAATTACTTCTGGAGGATCTGTTTCTAATGTAGTAGGTGCTTTGGCATCTTTGGGAGTAGAAACGGGCTTTGTTGGATCTATAGGGAATGATGAACTCGGGTCGTTTTTTGTGGACTCTTTGTCTTCTATTGATGTATCACTTTTTTTGAAAAAGAACTCATCCATGACAGGTTTAGCCATCTCGTTGGTGACTCCTGATGGAGAGAGAACGTTTGCTACTCATCTTGGAGCAGCAGCACTCCTTGAGGCAAAGGATATCCGAAGAGAGTTTTTTGATGGATTTGATATATTCATGATAGAGGGGTACCTGGTACAAAACCATGATTTAATTAAGGAAGCGGCAAAAGTTGCTCATGACCTAGGATTAAAAGTTGCGATTGATTTGGCAAGTTTTAATGTGGTGTCTGAAAATTTAGAGTTGTTGACGACTTTAGTTGGTGATTATGTTGATATTGTTTTTGCAAATGAAGAGGAGGCAAGAGCTTTTGTTGGGAAAGAGCCTCGTGAAGCCATTGATTGTATCGCCGCGATGGTTGATGTGGCTGTGGTGAAGATCGGCGCAGAGGGGGCTTATGTGAGCCAGCAAGGGCAGTGTTATCATGTGCCTACCTTGTCGAACAATGTAGTGGATACTACAGGAGCAGGTGATTATTTTGCCGCTGGTTTTTTATATGGGCTTTCTCATGGGTTGAATTTAGAGCGTTGTGGGTATGTTGGCTCTCTATTGGCATCTAAAGTAATTGCAGTTACAGGAGCCCATTTGGAAGATCGTATGTGGAGACAGATTAAAAGAGAGTTGATTTTATTACAATAGTATATATATTGGATCCTATGATTGTATGGGAATAGGTATCTCCGTATAGAGATAAAAAAAAGCGGTTGATTACAACCGCTTTTTTTGTTTTATTGAATATGCCATTCGGCACCATCCTTCGTATCTTTGATTACTAGTCCAGCATCTTTCAGTTGGTTACGTATCTTGTCAGATGTAGCCCAATCTTTATTGGCTTTTGCTTCCGATCGGATCTCTAACAGAAGGTCCATAACATTGGATAACACCTCTGCTTGCTGGTCTCCTTCGGCGCATGTTTTGAATCCTAATATATTGACTGCTAAGGCATGGAATAGATCCCTGAGTGAGTCAATGTCTTCTTGTGTCGCTTTTTGTGATCCCTCTTTGATTAGGTTAATTGTTTTCACCCCGTCAAAAAGATGTGCGATCAAGATTGGTGTATTTAGATCATCGTTGATTGCTTCGTAGCACTTATTCTTTAAACCTGTGATATCCACTGTTGAACTCTTGCTTGGTGTAAGTAGTTCAATGTTTTGAATGGCTTGCATTAGTCTTTGATACCCCTTCTCAGCAGCTTGAAGCGCACTGTTAGAGAAGTCAAGAGGACTTCTGTAGTGGGCCTGAAGAATGAAGAAACGGATAGTCATCGGATCGTATGCTTGCTCCAATAGCTCATGCTTTCCTTCGAATAGCTGGTCCAGTGTAATAAAGTTTCCTAGGGATTTTCCCATCTTCTGTCCATTGATGGTGATCATGTTGTTATGCATCCAGTAGTTAACATGACCATGTCCATGACAAGCTTTGGCTTGTGCAAGTTCTGCTTCATGATGTGGGAACACAAGGTCCATACCACCACCATGAATATCGAATCGATCTCCAAGATATTTAGAGCTCATTGCATTACATTCGGTGTGCCATCCAGGGAATCCTTCTCCCCAAGGTGATGACCATCGCATGATATGCTCTGGCTGTGCGCTCTTCCACAGTGCAAAGTCTAAGCCAAAGTTCTTCTCCATTTGACCGTCAAGCTCTCTTGTGTTAACAAGCATATCTTCGATCTTACGCCCCGAGAGTTCACCATAGGTATGGTCGCCAGCATATTTTCTTACATCGAAGTATACCGAACCATTATTTACGTAGGCGTAACCTTTGTCAATTAGTTTCTGAATAACTTCAATCTGTTCGATGATATGTCCTGTTGCTGTTGGCTCAATACTTGGAGGAAGAACATTTAGATCGTTCATGTTTTTGTGGTAACTATTGGTATATTGCTGTACCACTTCCATTGGTTCCAATGCGTCAAGCTTTGCTTTTTTTGCAATCTTATCTTCTCCTTCATCTGCGTCATTTACAAGGTGTCCTACGTCAGTAATATTTCTTACATAGCGCACCTTAAACCCAAGATGTTGAAGATATCTGAAAAGGATATCAAATGTGATGGCAGGTCTAGCATGACCTAGATGGGCATCGCCATAAACTGTAGGTCCACATACATACATTCCTACTTTATCCTGATGGATTGGTTGAAATGCTTCTTTCTTACGAGAGTGTGTATTATAAATGACAAATTTGCTGTCCATATCGTTGACAATTTCTTTTAGAACTACAAAATTATAAATATTAGGGAAATAGACGTCAAAAAGTGGCAATTTCCAAAGATAGATTGTTATCTATTTAGATGGTAAATGCGTTTCTCTACATAGATTTGATTCTTTCGTGTGCCAAAAACAATAAAGTGTAGTTTTAACAGTTTATTTTATGAGTATCGTGATTAATTTGTGCAGGTAACGCAAAACATATATGTCTAAAAATAGAGTTCAATATATATACGTCTTAATTCTTGTGGGCACCTTCTTCTTTTTTTATGGTTGTGGAACAACTCATAATACCGCCTTGTCAAGAAGATTTCAGAATATGACATCTCATTACAATGTCTACTACAATGGTAAAACAGCATATGATACTGGTATCGAGAGTGTGAAGCATGATTTTGTGCTTGACTATAGTATTCCTTTGCCTGTTTTTATTGAAGATATTCCCGAAGCGAGAGGTGGGGCTACTAGCTATTTTAAAAAGGCAATCACAAAGTCGGATAAGCTTGTTAAGAAGCATTCCATTAAGGTGAAGCCCAAAAAGGGTAGTGGTGATGCTGCATTTATGAAAAGAGGAGAGTGGAACGACTGGGTGGATAATGCTTATCTGCTAAAAGGGAAAGCATTATACTGTAGTGGAAAGATCGAGGATGCTCAGTTTGTTTTTCAGATGATGATACAAAAATATCCATATAGTGAGGTGTTGGATGAAGCAAAACTATGGATTGCAAGATCGTTTTTTTCTCAAGGAGAAGATGAGGAGGCAATTGTATATCTACAAAAACTAGAGGCTAATAAAGGTTTATCTAAAGCTGTTCGTAGGGATATTTCATTGGTTTGGACCGATTATCAGATTAAAGAGGATAATTATGGTGCAGCCATTACTAGATTAGAGAATGCATTAAAGTTTTCGATGTCGAGTGCGGATCGAAGAAGGTATAACTTTCTGTTGGGGCAGCTTTATGCTTCATTCGACAGAAAAACAGAAGCAGTCAAGTGTTATAAAAAGGTGCTGGGAATGAACACCCCATATCGTATGTCTTTTTATGCAAGGATTGGGATCTATGAACTAGATAACAACAATAGAGAGTTGAAAAAGTCAAAGCGTTTTTTCGGTCGACTGCTTAGGGATGAGAAGAATGAGGATTTTAAAGATCGCATCTATTTTGCTCTGGGTAATATTTACTGGGAGCAGAATGAAGAAGATATTGCCATTGATTATTACAGAGAGTCTGTGAGTTTGTCTGAGTCGAATCCTACCCAGAGAGTGGAGTCTTCATTAAGATTGGCAGATATATACTTCGATAGGAAGCAATATAGAAATAGTCAAGCTTATTATGATACAGCAGTGACTGTTATTCAATCTAATTACCCGAATGCTGACGATATTCGACGAAGGGCTAAGTTTTTGACTGCTCTGACAGAAAATCTGCAAGTGATTGAAACTCAAGATAGCTTACAGAATCTAGCGGGTGTTCCTAAGGATGTTTTGGATAAGAAGATCGCAGGTTGGATCAAGCAGGAGAGAAAAAGACAGCGAGAAGAGATGCTTCGCAAACAAAATCAGCAGCAGAATGATTTGGATAACACCTTCTTTCGTAATAATGCTCAAATGAGTTTGGCGCAACAAAGTTCTCCTAAAACTAGTAATTGGTACTTCTATAATCCATCTACTGTCGCATCGGGAAAAGCTAGTTTTAGACAAATATGGGGAAAGAGAAGCCTGTCTGATAATTGGAGAAGGTCTGATAAATCTCAGGTTGAGGAGGGCTTTGGTGATGATATGCAGAATGCACAAGATGGAACAACTGAGGGAGACGATATCGTTCAAGAGAAGCAATTGACTCCATTAGATGGGGCTTATTATACAAAAGATATTCCTCGGAATGATTCTATGTTTGTTGCATCAGATAAGAAAATATGTGTGGCAGCTTATAATGCTGCTCGCATTTATGGAGAGGACTTAGGTGATGTGACCGCCTCGTTGGAGATGTTTGACCTTTATTTGAGAAAGGTCTCTGATCCGCAATTAAAATTAACTGCTCTTTATTATGCCTATGATTTGTCTAAAAGAGCGGGGCGTACAAGTGAAGCGAATGCGTATAAAGGAAGGATTTTGAATGGTTATGGTGATACTCGTATTGCGATGTACCTGCGTAATCCTGAGTCTTTTGATTCGATACTGAAATCGCGTCAAAAGCAAGAAGAGTTATATTCTAAATCAGTTGTTGCATTGAGACTCGGACAGTATGATAAGGCAGCGTCTTATAGTCGTGAAATTGTAAACAATCCACAAGATTCAACATTACTTCCAAAAGCCGCTTATATCCAAATGGTTTCTGTCGGAGCACAAAAGGGAAGTATTTATCTTGAAGGTTCGATAAAAGAGTATAAAACAAAATATCCAAACTCAGTATTAATGTCTAGGGTGCTTCGATTAGAGAAGTTGGTGGCGGAGCAATCGTTGAAAGACTATACTACAATGGTACAAAATGGGTATATCAACACAGAGATACAAAATCAAGAAGTGTTTGGATCTAATGCAGGAGAGTTTGTGGATCAAAAGTTCGAGAATATCGATGATACCTTCTTCTATTATGTTATTGAGATAGGAGCATCCTTGACAGCAGACCTTAATAGATTACGTTTTGATGTGGCACACTTTAATATTGACTTCTTTCCAGAAGATGATTTTGATGTGGACATTGAGAAACTAAATGAATCTACTAATTTGATTGTGGTTAGAACCTTACCTAATAAGGATTTCTCGAAGATATACTTGAATGCAATCACACACCAAAAAAGGGTATTTAGTAGTTTGCATGGAACTAACTTTAAGAACTATGTGATTTCGTCAAAGAATTTTAGAACGATAAAGGAAGATAAGAGATCTTTAGACTATCAAAAGTTCTTTATTCGTAGTTTCGCTCTAACGGTGGATGGTGCATCTATAACAGATCAACAAGTTGGTGTGGATCCGATGGTTTTACTGAAGGAATTGGAGACTCAAAAACAGAACCCTGAACCTCAAGGTGAATATGTTGCTGTGGATACAGAAAAGGTGAAGTTGGGTGAGACAAAAGTAGAGGAGGTTACACTGCCTGAAGGTCCTAGTACGAAGGATGTTGCAGAAGAGAGAGATGTTCCTGTAGTGAGTGATGAAACTCGAATGGAGGAGCCATCAGTAGCTGAATTGCTTGATAAAAAGCTTAAAGAAAAGTCGACCGATAATTCTGTAAAGAATACATCAATGACAGTCGAAGGGTCGGCTGCAGCTGCAGTGGTTAAAGTGTCCGATGAGGTTGGAAATATTGAAGAGAAAAAAGATGTTGTTCAAACGAAGGAAGAAGAGAAGTTATATACCAATAGAGAAGATATTCGTTTTGCTGTTATTTTCATAGTAAAAAAGGATGTGAGAATCATGAATAAGGTTAGACAACAGCTAATGTTGGCAAATATTAAAGATCTTAATAAACGAACATATAAAGTGACTGCTGAATCTTACGATGCAACTTCTAGTATGGTGGTTGTAAAAGGTATGTCAAATTATGCTAAAGTACTGGATTATGTCAAATCTTTAAAAGATACCAAACGCTATAAGGAGTCAATTATAGGTTTAGTCGACGATGTGATGGTTATCTCAGAAGAGAACCTTAGAAGATTGAATAATAGCAAGAAAATGAAGCTGTATAGAACCTTCTATCACAATGAAAATATGCCAGTGCTGAAATAAAAAGAGATTCATATTAGTTTCTCAACTAGACTCTTTCTATATTGTTAGATGAATCATAAAAGACTTGAGATATGAAGATATTATGGGTAGATGATGAGATTGAAATGTTAAAACCTCATATCATTTTTCTAACAACAAAAGGATATGAAGTGGAGGTGGCTACCAATGGTTATGATGCAATTGATATGATCAAGGAGCAGCGTTTTGATATTGTCTTTTTGGATGAGCATATGCCAGGGATAACAGGATTGGAGACACTCCCTTTAATAAAAGAACAGGATGATTCTATCCCCGTGGTTATGGTTACGAAGAGTGAGGAGGAGAATCTGATGGAAGAGGCATTGGGCTCTAAAATCGCTGATTATCTTATCAAACCTGTACGACCATCCCAGATGCTTCTTTGTCTTAAGAAAGTACTAGAGAACCAACGATTAGTATCAGAAAAGATTACGACCGATTATCGACAGTCTTTTATGGAGTTATCTGATCAGATCAATGCCTGTGAAGATATTGAAGATTGGAAACGTCTGTTTGTGAAGCTAGAGAAGTGGGAGGTGGAGCTATCTGATGGAGGAAATAATACAATGGATGAAGTCCTATCGATGCAAATGAAAGAGGCCAACCAGGCTTTCTTTAAGTTTGTACAGAGGAATTACAAGGATTGGCACAATGCAGGAATCCATAACTTCTCCCTCAATTCGGTGAATGCAATATCAAAAGGTGTTTTCCCTCTTTTAGATGAGTCGAAGAAGGTGTTTATGTTAGTTATTGACAATCTAAGATTTGATCATTGGTTGGCATTAAAAGATCTTATACAAACGAATTATAGTGTTGTTCGTGAAGATGTTTGTTGCAGTATTCTGCCTACAGCAACCATGTATGCGCGTAATAGTCTTTTTGCTGGATTAACACCAAATCAAATTGCTACCCTACATCCTGATTGTTGGGTTAGTGAAGATGAGGAAGGATTTAAAAATCTACACGAGGAGACGCTGCTACATCATCAACTTGAACGTTATAAGAGAGAAGAACGTGTTCAATTCATAAAGGCTTCTAATGCGACAACAGGTGGTAAGGTGATGGAGCATTACTCTAAAATAAAACAGTCCGATTTTTCTGTTCTTGTGATAAATTTTATCGATATGATCTCCCATGCTAGAACAGATATGGAGATGATTAAAGAACTTGCAAGTGATGAGGCTGCTTTTAGATCTTTGGCAAAGAGTTGGTTTGAACATTCTCAATTAAAAGAGCTTTTAGAGAAATTATCCGAAGACAATATTCACGTAGTCTTAACTTCAGATCATGGAACAACAAGGGTAAAGAATGCCGTAAAAATCCAAGGAGAGAAGAATACGAATACGAATCTAAGATATAAGCTGGGGCGTAATTTGAAGTACCCTTCTAAAAATGTTTATGAAATAAATCGCCCGAATGATATCGGTTTACCCCACCCACAAGTATCTACAAAATACATCTTTGGTAAGCCGTCAGATTATTTTGTATACAAGAATAATTTTAGTCAGTTTTCATCTACTTACTTTGATACTTTTCAACATGGTGGCATTTCTCTAGAGGAGATGTTGGTGCCATTTGTAGTCCTTAGTCCGAAATAGAAAATCACATATGGAAATATAGGAGGTGTTTCATGGTGAAGACATCTCTTATATCTATTGACTCTTCAAGGTGTTATAATTATATACGAGACCTTTTTTTGTTTATTTTTATTTCGAATATTGATTAAGAAATATATCTGGGCAAAACTATTCAATATCTGTACTTTTCTTCATAAATATTAGTATTATTAGGTATATTATTGCCATAATTTAATTGTCTTCTGTCAATAATTGTGTATATTTATTTAAATTAACGTAAAGTTAACACATTTTCATTAGGGTGTTTTTACCTCTCGTTTTATATCCATTTTATCACTGCTGTCATATCTAGTCATGAGAAAATTATCTTTCATATTAAATAAATAATAGTATGACATAATAATGTTTTGCTGTAAATTATCTTGAAGTAGTAGTTCTTTTATTATTCTTATTGTTGTTTCTGTTTTCATTCTTTATGTGTTGATAATGAGGGTTATATGTTTGATTATTGTGGTTTGTGTATTGTGGTCGTTTTATATGATTTTAGCCTTCGTTTTTTTGTGATATCAATATGACATAGTGTTTAAAAATGGTGACAAAGTGTAAAATAGATTTATGTCTTCTTATGACACCGTATTTTGTGTTCTGTCCTACTCTAGATCATCTATAGCATTAAAATGGTGATTAATCATTTCAAAAATTATTACAACTTAATGAGACTATAACATCCTTTTATATTTGTTTAGTATAATGTGAAAATATATGTTTGTGATGTGAGATTATGATGAAATAGAGGTGTCGCAACGTATTTATACTATCGTTTAAATAGAGGGTTGTTACTAGAATTTAGTTATGAGAAATGGATTAATAAAAAATATAAGGCTTTTGCTCCTGTGGGTTACTTTGAGTAGCTCTTTGAGTGTTTTGGGGCAAGGTCTTTCCTCATCACTAAATGAATTGCCATCAGGTACGAGAGGAGCAAAAGACACTCCGTTAGTATGTACCAAAGGAAAGACAAATACTTTCTCTATTGATGCATCCACTGGTTATGATTTGGATGCAAATGACTATAAAAATGATAAAATAAGATGGACTGTTTTAGGAGGAGTGATAACCACTGGGTTGACTAGTACCAAAGAAGAGATTCTAAATGTAAGCAGTAGATCTTCTATTACAGTGAAATGGACAGAGAGTGCTGATGTTGATAATGGTCATGTCGATGTGAAACAAACAAGTAGGGACAATAGTGGTCAAGAGCATTGTAGTGCTGTGACTTCTAGGTTCTATATTCGGTTGAACACCCAGCCAGTTATTAGTGGTTTTGTCCAAGTTAATCTCGATAAATGTACTGGTACTAATGGAAGATGGAATCCAGATACAACATTTGACTTTAGTGGGGTTTCCGTTTCAGATGTTGATGGAGATGTAATTACCCGACGATATAAGATAATTAATGAAATGAATGGGAGTGAGGTGTTCGAAAGTGATGTGAGTGTGACTCCGCCAACTTTAGGAGTTGGGAGATATCAAGTCATTTTGATCGTTAATGATGGACATTGTAGTGTTCAAAGCAGCGTTGTTTATACACTAATAGTGAACAAGACTCCTTCTCCGAGTGAAATAAACTATAGATAGAAAGTGCAACGGCAAAATACAAACAACTTATGATGAGAAAACTTACATTTATTTTATTCCTCTTTACAATAGCACTGAGTGCTAAAGCCCAAAATGGTAGTTTGACAGATGGTAGCAAGCCATTTGTTGGTGGAAAATATCATTATTCTATTCCGATGGAGAACATTGCAAATACAGCGGCTTGGTCTCTAATAAATGCAGCGAATCAAGATAAGTCGGCTGCAATTATTAGAACGGATAATCAGAACATCGATATTGATTACGCAACACTTGCAGCTGGAGATTATACTTTACGTTTTACAGAAACTAAAGATGGTTGTGTGGCTGTGAGAGAGCTTCCAATTACTGTTTATGATAATTCGTTTAGTGTAAACATCGTTGATAACAATGTTTATGATTGTAATCCTGAAAGTGGTAATGTACATGTGCAGGGAGATGAAGGAATAGTTACCTTTGAGTATTCTGTAACAAGAACCATGGCAGCAGGTGCTTGGTCATTAAATTATAGTAATGTGACAGCTATAGAAGGGGCAATTAAAAATGATCCTATCATCACCGTTGCTGGTGGTGTAATTGATGTCGCAACTAAATCGATCACTGCAAATGGTGGTACTGGTGAAGTTGTCGTTACTGTAACGTATAATAATTTTCCTATTGATCTAGATCTTACTAATACATTTGGTATTACAAAATCGTCAATTACATCAGGGACCACAAGTCTTGTAGCTAAAACAATTGAGTCAGCTAAAGGTGGTACTGTTAAAGGTCTTCCTAATACTGGGAATATCGTTTTTAACTAATTACTGAACCAAAATAATACTATCATATAATGAAAAGAATTTTATTAAGTTTTGTTGTTCTAGTGGTGGCTAGTGCAGCGGCATTTGCACAGTCGAAAGGAGATGCACCATACCCAGGTTCTAAGCATGTCTATAGTATCGAAAGCGATGGTGAAAATCAAGTTTGGAGCGTTTTTACACACGATGGAGCTGCTTTTGTTCCTTCAGATGCAGCAGTGGCAACTCTGACCAATGAAAATACCAAAAGTGTAACGATTGATTGGGGAGTTGGAGTTGTTGCAGGTACTACATACTATGTACAAGTTGAAGATGACCTAGGGGGGTGTAGGAACCTACGTATGTTACCTGTTACGATAACTGCAAGTACATTCGATATGTTATTAGTATATAATGGAGGAGATATTTGCTATAGAGATCAAGTTGCGCCATCTATAGAGGGTGGACAGATCGCCTATACACATGGTGTAGCTGTAGTACCTTATGATTTCACTGTAGCTGGTGTTAATGCAGGAGATGAATGGTCTACTACACTTACAATGACAGACATTGCAGATGTGGAAATCGGAGGACTAGCTTCTGGTGATGCTACTGTAGGTGTTCAAGATAATGGTGATGGAACGTATACCCTTTCAGGTACAGGAGAAGTTGCTGGCGTAACACTTAACCTAACGATTAATAATATCAAGAAGTATTTGGAAGCAGCTGTCTATGATGGACAAGCTATCTTAAATCCGGTTGTTACACTTTCTGCTCAAGCCATTAAGGATCAGAATGTAGCTGATATTAATAATGTAAACAACCAAGCAACAGGTACTGTTAAACGTTATACTAACAACGCAATTACATTTAATTAATTCATAGATATTAAGCTATAATATGACTCAAACTCTTCGACATATAAGCCTCCTCTGTTTGATGTGGTGTTGTTGTTCTGTCTTATTGGAAGCAATGGGACAGGAGAGGGTGCGTCTTGTCGAAGGAGAGATTCATAGTTTTAGCGTAGAAGAAGTGATGGGTAGGAAATACGACTGGATATTGTATTCTGGTTTCAGTATGATAACCCATGCTTCTTCTGATTTGGAAGCAGGATTTTTGGGATCATCCAAACTTTCTGTTGTGTCTTGTGTCTTTAAGAAGAAGGGAAACTATGTCTTAAGGTCAGATACCGAACAAGGTGGCTGTTCTAATAGTAGAATTCTTATTCTGACGGTTTTATCAAATAACATGTCCTTTGGGTTTGTGAATGCAGATCAAGAAGCATGTGCCACCACTATTGGCGAGCCGCTTCCTTTGGACTTAACTGTAGAAAAGAATCTAGCAACCAGCACTACTACCTTTAAGCAATATTTCCCTCTTAGGGTTACTGTTCGAGTTTCAGAGGATGGTAGAGATATAGGAACACAAGATATCATGATTGACAGAGAAGATGATGCGATGGCGCTTAATCTAAAGATCGATGATCTAGATAATGACCATCGCTACTCTATTCGTCTTGAAAAAGTGCAAACGAATAATGGTTTGCCAGTAGGTATTATAGATGCTAAGAGTAATATTCAGTTTCTTCTAAAGAAACGCCCACGTGCAGGAAAGATCGTTATTGTGGAATAATTACTTAATGAAATAAACTATTTTGAGATCAATTTACTTTAAAATATGGACCCTATGTTGCCTTTGGGTAGCTGCAGTTGGATTCGTTTGTGCTCAAACAATAGATCCAGATGTAACTATCTCTAGAGGCTCTGTGCATCGTTTTAAAGCTACGATCAATGATCCTCTGTTCTCATATGAGTGGAAAATAAAAACACTTGAGGGGCAGAAGATGAATTATAAGTTTAAATCGACCGAAGCCCAATCGGAGTTGATTTATTTCGATAAGGAAGGAACTTTTGAGTTAAGTGTTACACCTACTCAAACAGAGAATGGATGTCCTGGCGAATCAACCGTAATGATTATTAAGGTTGGTGTTATCTTAGAGTCAAGGATTGTTGCAACTCCTCAAGATAATAAAGGAAATGGTTTCATCGGTTTTTGTAGTGAAAGCTTAAGTCTTGATGGTTCCAAATCTACAGGAGAGCGTTTAACCTATGAGTGGGGGCCCAAAGAGCATTTTGATAATCCATATATTGCATCTCCAACTTTCCAAAAGAATGGTGCAAACACGAATACTACTGTTTGGTTAGAAGTGACGGACAAATTTGGAGGTATGCACCGAACAGAGAAGAATATTATATTCGATCCTGAGCCAAAAGCTGTTGTGAGAGGTGAGTCTGAACTATCATTCGACTCATGGGTAAGGTTAGATGCAAGTAAAAGTTTAGGAACGAATATTGTTTACTATTGGTCAAATAAGAATCCTGATGCACAGGATTATGGTCATGTAGATAACACAGACCCTTCTAAGCTGTTGGTAAGAAAAGCTGGTATTTATATCCTAAGAGTTATGGACCGCAATGGCTGTACAAGTAGTACCGAGTTTGAGGTGACATATAATGGAACACCTCCTGTTACTCAAGAGGATGTTGGAATCACAAAGGAAAGGGTTGACTTTGATTTTAAAGTTCTTCTTAATGACTATGATCTAGAAAATGACATGGATACATTGTCTCTGAAGATCTTTACCGAACCACTGCATGGAACGGCAAAACTTGTTTCGAAAGGTTTAATTAGATATACTCCAGATGAAACATATCTAGGGGAAGATCAATTCGAATATGAGATTTGTGATAGCAAAGGGTTGTGCTCTACTGAGTTTGTTAAGATATTAGTTCGTGCAGGCGAGTTAAGAGTGGTGAGAGGATTCTCTCCTAATGGTGACGGGATCAATGATAGATTTGAAATCAAAGCGATTAAGATGTGTGAGCAGTCAGAGATACATATCTACAATCGTTGGGGTGACTTGGTTTATAAGAGCAACCGATATGGACTTGATGGAGAGACTTCATGGTGGGACGGAATAGCCACAGAAGGAATGAACAAAGGAAATGCGGTGTCTTCGGGTACTTACTATTATATCTTGAAGACAGATAATTATCCAACGAAGAAAGGTTATATTTATTTAAGCAAATAGTCAATTTTAGAGGTTAACTATGAGGTTCTGTACAAACATATCATATTCATTAAAAAAGACGCTTAAAACGTCTCTAATGCTTGTGTGCAGTATATTATTATCTCTGACGGTAAAAGGTCAGCAAGATCCTCTATATAGCCAATATTTGAACAATCTAGCAACAATCAATCCATCCTATGTTGGAGTTCAGAACGGAATGAATGTAAAGCTGTTGACGAGACATCAATGGACAGGATTTGAGGGAGCTCCAACAACAAGTACTCTAGCTTTCTCTATGCCCTATCAGAAAGACCAAATGGGTATTGGAGGTCGTATTGTTTATGATGGTTATGGTCCGATAACTCAGTTAGGAGTATACGGAGATTATGCCTATCACCTAGATATTGATCCACGAAGAGGTCGCTTTCTAAGCTTTGGAGTATCTGCGGGTTTCAATCTATTTTACGCAGACATTCTAGGAATTGGTGAAAGTCAGGATGACCCTGCATTTACTTCGGATATGAGCAATAAGTTTTTACCTAATGTAGGAATTGGAATGATGTATCGTGATAGAGATTACATTATAGGTGTTTCTGTTCCAAAGTTAATTGAGAATGAAGTCTCTGTAAAGGATATCTCTAGAACTTCTATAAACAAAGATATGCTTCATATCTATCTGCTTGGAGCGTATAAGTTTAGTGTGGATAGAGACATCGTGATGAAGATTGCTACGACCGTACGTTATATTCGTAATACGAATTTGGCAGCAGATTTACACGTTTTTGCCATCTTCGATGATAATTTTATGGCAGGAGTGATGTACCGAACTGGCAACTCTTTCGGGATGAGTATACAGTATGACATTAGAGATGGTATGCGTTTGGGGTATGCCTATGATATGACCTCTTTAGAGGATACTTATAGTTTCCCAAGCACTCACGAATTAATGCTTAGTTATGATATTCCTTCCAAGAAGAGGCGTCGCTTTCGCCGAAGAAGATCAAATTACTTCTTTTAGTCTCTTATTAATTAAGCGACCTACATTTATTCATACTCTTCAATGTTTAGGTGCTAGAATACAATTTTTGCAATAGTATTCTTCGCGAAATAGAGATGTTAGATATGATTTATTACACATTCATGTTAGAGTCTATTACTAAAGGATAAGAACCCTCTCTCAATCATTTTATATTCAGATGTCGCCTTTCCCCAATAAAGAGCAAATAAATGGTTTGGTCTTATAGGAGAGTTATTGTATATTAAATCGACATCATTCACAGAATATAATAGATCAATTTTATTTGCTGTTCTATAGGTAACTCCAATTTAAAGAGAGTCATAGAACTTATCCCTGTTTCATATCCAATTCACATTCCCTACAGGTGTACAAAGCTATTATTCAGAACAAGCAAGGAAAGGCAAAGCCACTCCTTGTTGATCTGTATCGTGTCTTTTTATATGTAGAGAACTATAGGCTGATCTTTTTACCTGTATAGAACTCCAGCATCTTTGTCTTGAAAATAAACTCATACTTAGCACGTATCTTTTGTGATTTGGCTCTTATATATGAATTCTTTGCTTGGTTGTAGTCGTATATCTCCATTGCTCCTGAATTGAACTTCAAGTCCGCGAAATCAAACGATTCTTTGCTTGTGTTTACTAGTGTCGAAGATGCACTATACTTCTCATGTGATCCACGCGCTTGTGTCAGTGCATTGGTGACTGTCTTTCTCAGATCTTTTTCTGCTTGAACAAGGTCTAGTTTCGATTGTAAAGCTTGGATTTTTGCATTCTTATAAGAGTTACGAGCTCTTTTTCCATAGAAGATTGGAATCGACAATCTAAGTCCTAGGTTCTCTTGTCCATTATTACTCAGCTGATCGTTAAAAGCAACATTTTCAATCCCACTATAGTGGTAATACCCATTCGAGTAGCTTGCATTAGCGCTCAGGGTAGGGTATAAGCCTCCTTTGGCCGCTTTTTCATTTGCATCTCCTTGTTTGATACGTGTATTGGCAGCTTTGATCTCAGGACGTAATTTTAAAGCTGTTGCAAAATAATTCTCTGCACTATTTAGTTGTGTCTCAGCGTTGATCAATGCCAGCTTTGGAATCTGAACAACTACTGTTTTAGGATCCTCCACCTCCATTAACTGAGCCAGCTCTAGAATATTCAATTGAAGGCTATTTCTAGCATCCACCTCTTCCGCTTTGTTATTGGCTAGTTGTGATCTAAGTTCCAGTAGTGGTCCTTTGTCAAGAAGCCCTCCACTAACCTTCTCTGTCGTGATATTAATCTGCTTTTCGGTAATATCTATCTGCTCTTTAGTAAGCTCAAGAAGCTCTTTTGTTACAAGTACATTTAGAAATGCTTGTGTCACTTCAATCGTAAGGTTTGCCTCATTCACCTCTATGATATTCTTTTGATATTCTAGATCATATTTAGAAGCAATAATCTCATTCTTTAGTGCAAAGCCCTGAAATAATTTTACATCTGCATTAACATTAAAGCTAGTTGTATTGGAGTTACGATTGAGATATACGTTCTTATCACTTAAGGTTCTACCCCATGAAGTTGTATTACCAAATGATGCTCCCAACGAAGGAAGTCTTGACAACTTTGTTGCCTCAAGTGTATTGGTTGCAATATCGCTATTTAATATCTGCCTCTGGATTCGGCTATTGTTTTGGATAGCATGGTTTATGCATTTATCAAGATTCCATTGTGTATCGTCAGGTGTATTATCTTGAGAAATCGCTACAAACCCCACAAGCATAGAAAGAAAACAAAGCGATATTTTTATACAATTCATCTTCATTGTTTCGTTTTTTAAGTTTTTCATCACAACTGAAAGTTGTTTATTTCTTATTACCTCTTACTTGTTGTTCTTCCTCAAGACCTTTGGTAATCTCTACATTAATACCATCTGATAGTCCCAATTCAATACTTCTTTTATCATATTCAAACTTGTTATCCTCCTTAGGAGTCCAAACATAACTTGTATCATTTTCGAAGAAAATGGTCGATTCGGGAATAGAGAGTACATTCTCTTTCCTCTCTACCTCAATAGAAGCATTTGCACTATATCCGGCTCTAATAAATTGATCATTATTTAGCTCTACCGCCCCTTTAATCTTAAACTGAACAGCACCTCCATTATCCGTGCCTTTAGGAGCGATATTTGTAATAATAGCTTGATATTTATCTTTACTCATTGCACCAATTGTTAACTCCATTGGCATACCAATCTTAACACGTCCTACTTCTGTCTCATCGATATTACCCTCGAAGATCATATCTTTCATATCTGCAACCAATGCAATGGTTGTTCCATCGTTAAATGAATTACTTTGAATCACTGAATTACCTTCTTTTACAGGGACATCTAGAATCATGCCTGTGATCGTTGAACGAATCAGTGTGTTGGTTTGTGACGTGCTTGATTTGGTTACCCCATCTCGAATAAGATCCAAGTTGTCTTTTGCTGCTTTTAGCTCTTCTTTCGATGCCTTATAATTTCTTTTTGTATCTAAATAAATAGCCTCTGCGATGACTCCCTTCTTATAAAGGTCCTCATTTCTTTCATCATTTTTCTTTGTCAACTCAAGATCAATCTGAGCTCTTTTAATACGATTCTTTGCATTATTCAGATTCACCATATCAGGAATAATGGTCACCCTTGCAATCACCTGGCCTTGCTGTACCGTATCTCCTGCTTCAACGTATATTTTGCTGATGATACCTGCAATTTGTGGTTTAATAGCAATCTCTTTTTTAGGTACGACAGCTCCAGTAGCAATAGTATTAATGACGATGGTGTCACGCTTTACATCTATCATTTCATATTTCACCTCTTTAGGCTGTGATTTTTTATAGATGAATGTGAACGTGCCGATTACACTTGCCATTACAAGTATAATGATGAATATCTTAAGTGCTTTTTTCATAACTAGTTATCTAAATATACGTTTTATTCTGTTCTTAATGCTTCTATGGGTTTTATTGATAGTGCCTTCTGAGCAGGGATGATACCTGCTAGAATACCAATAATGATAATGATTACTAAAGAATAAATGGCTAGATCAAATTGGATCACCATATTCGAAATAAATGCGGAATCTGGATTCTGTGCTAAGACGGAACTAAAACCTCCCAAGACAAGCGTTCCAAACATTATTCCAGAGATTCCCGCTACCGCTGTGATGGTCGCACTTTCTAATATTAGTTGGGAAGAGATTTGGTAAGTACGTGCTCCCAAAGCCCTTCGAATTCCAATCTCTTGGGTTCTCTCTTTCACTACCACCAGCATGATATTACTAATACCAATAGCTCCTGCAAACAGTGTTCCGATTCCCACAATCCAGATCAATAGTTTTACGCCACTCATCAAATTTGAGAACTTCTGGATCTCTTTCTGTAAATTAAATGATCCCACTGCTGATTCGTCTTTAGGATCGATCTTATGTCTTTTCCTCAAGATACCTGCAACGTCCTTATTTAATTTGGTTATATCGACACCCTCTTCTCCTGTTACAAGAAAGAAGTTGACGTTAACCCCTAAATTGTAAGCCAATTGCAAGGTAGTAAAAGGGACATATATAGCCTTATCTTTTCTTCCTCCTATGGACACCTGTGAGATCGCATCTACAACTCCAATGACCTTGAAATAGACTCCCACAAGATTGAGGTATTTACCAATAGGTGAATCTTTCTTTCCAAAAAGATCCTGTGCAACTGTCTTACCAATAACACAAACCTTTCGGTCATTGACTATATCTAGTTCGTTTAGGAACCTTCCCTCTAGTATCTTGAATGCATCCATCTTACTATAAACAGGGTAATCTCCGTTAATGCGGTAGTTTCCCTTCTTATCTTTGTAATAGACATTCATTCCATCGTTGAAGGTCTTATATAAACCAATACGAGGTGCTATATATTTAATCCCCTTAATCTTATTTGATATAATATCAATATCATTAAGCTCTATATTCCAATTTCTTCCTTTCTTGAATCCACTATAAGGTTTGGTTGTATTTTGACTCCAAATAAATGCTGTATTGGTTGCCACTCCATCTATTTGCCCAAATATGCCTCTTTCGAAACCATATCCAGCACCAATCATCACTACCAGCATAAAGACACCCCAAAAAACACCAAGTGCTGTCAAGAACGTTCTTAACTTATTGCGAGAAAGTACTGCCCAGATCTCTTTCCATTTATCTAAATCGAACATGTTATTTCTTTATAGGGTTAATTTATTCGTATCTAAGTGCTTCGATAGGACTCACCTTGGCTGCCTTCTTCGCAGGGATATATCCTGCAATGACACCAGACACAATTAACACAATAGTCGCTGTAATTGCGATACTTAAATCAACCGATGGATTTACAAAAGTATCGCTCTCCATATCGTTCCACTCCATGATCAGCCCTACAAGCTTCATTACACCAGCTCCTGCAATCATTCCAATAAAACCAGCGAGTGTAGTTAAGAATATAGATTCTTGTAGAATCAAAGAGATGATACTCTTCGGTTGGGCTCCCAATGCTTTTCGTATACCAATCTCTTTGGTGCGTTCTTTTACAATAATAAGCATGATATTGCTGACCCCTACAATTCCTGCCATCAATGTTCCACACCCTATAATCCAAATAAACATCTGGATTGAGGCGAAGATATTCATGGTTCTGTTATAGTCCGCAAAGTTGTTATATGTACCTAAGGCTCGAGTATCTGTAGGATCAAAATGGTGTCTATGGGCCATTCGTGTTCTAATATCCTGCTCCACCTTTTCCGACTCTTTAACGGTGATCTGTTTGGTGGTTAGAGTAAGGTTATGAATACGGTTGGTCTTTTGAAAGACAGCCTGATAAGTGGTAAATGGGATAAGTGGATTAAGTTCGTCATCATCCCCCTTGACAATCCCCACAACACGAAAAGGAATACCCTTTACAATGACCATTTTGTTGATTGGGTTTTCTCTTCTAAAAAGAGCATCCACAACCTGTTTGGAGATAACAACCACTTTGCGTTTCTCTACCATATCTAGATAGTTAAGAAATCGACCATCCACCACGGTCAGTTTGTCAATCTCTTGCACTGCTGGATAGCAGCATTTTATTGAGAAGTTGCTGGATTCGTTTTTAAAGGCGAATGGTGTTGAACCCATATAAAAATTGGCCGACATTTTATCGATATTGGCCACTTCACTATGGATAATATTGAAATCTTCATTTCTCAATTTCACCCTTCGTCCTTTGGGATATCCATCATAAGCCTTACTCGTGCGATGTGTCCATACCCAAATCGTATTTAGGGCACTATTTTCAAACATCTTTTTCGTGCCATTCTTTAGCCCATTACCTGAACCGAGAAGGATCATCAACATAAAGATACCCCAAGCAATAGAGAAGCTGGTAAGAAAAGACCGAAGTTTATTTTTACGAATGGTGATGAATATCTCATGCCATGCATCCACATCAAATAGTGATTTCATGATCAAATGGTTTGGGGTTCAACGATATTCTTATGTATCCTTTCGATAAGTCCATCCTTAAGGTGGATAACCTTATTGGTTTTATCAGCAATATCTTGTTCATGGGTTACAATAATTACAGTGATGCCTTGATTGTTGATATCTTTCAGCATCTCCATAACCTCATACGATGTTTTTGTATCTAATGCGCCTGTCGGCTCATCTGCAAGAATAACTTTTGGTTTTGTGATCAATGCCCTTGCAATCGCAACACGCTGTTTCTGACCACCAGACAATTGATTGGGGAGATGATCAGCCCATGGACCTAGACCCACCTTCTCGAGGTATTGTAATGCAATTTCGTTACGTTTCTTTCTATTTATCCCTTGATAATATAAGGGCAAAGCCACATTCTCCAATGCGGTTTTGAAAGTAATAAGATTGAATGATTGAAAAACGAAACCGATTGTGTGATTACGGAAATCTGCTGCATCATTTTCCGACATATCTTTCACCAGTGTATTGTTGAGGTGATAAGATCCCTCATCGTAATTATCGAGAATACCAAGTACGTTAAGTAGTGTTGATTTCCCAGAACCTGAAGACCCCATAATGGAAACAAACTCCCCTTCTTTAATATGAAGATCTATACCTTTCAGTACGTGGAGCTTTGTATCCCCTGTGGGATAGGATTTATGAATATTAATAAGTCTCAGCATTTCTCTTGATCTATGATTAAAATGGTCTTTCTTTTATGTTAGACGATAGATATATGACAATAGTTACATAAAAGGTGCTATTTTTTTATTTTTATTACTAAAAAGTGCTGTTTGGGATCATTAAGTAATGATAATAGGAGTGTGAAAAAAGAAATGACCACAGCAAGGTTTTGGGCGCTGTGGTCATTTAACTTTGGAATTGTTTTTCAAACAAAGAGTTGAAAAAACAAGGTGCTTTGGTTAAAAGGCTCTATAAAATTAGTAAAATATGCAGTTAAATAGGGGGCTTGTGCTTAAATATGATCTTTCTTAAAGATCAATTAACTTTAGGACACCTCTTCCAATCACTCCATCTATTTTAAGGTTCTTTGCCGAGATTAATGCTTGTTCATAACTATGAACGATAGGTTCTCCTTGTTGATTAAAAGAGGTGTTAATTAAAGCCAACTCTCCATACCTCTTTTCCATATGGTCTAATAGATCGTAAAGAAGAGGGTGATCTTCTCGATTCTCAATATACTGTATTCTCGAAGTGTTATCTACATGAGTGACGCCTTCCATCAGCTTCTGATACTCGGACTTAATGGCATAATCAAGCAACATATATTTCGATAACTCGTGTATACGCATTTGGGTAACTCTGTCTGCATTTCGTTTTAACATGATCGGGGCAATTGGGCGATACCACTCTCTTCTTTTGTGATATTGACTTACTTTATCTGCAATCTCACGAGAACTTGCTTTAGCAATAATACTTCGATTACCTAAGGCTCTTGGACCACTTTCTCCATAGTCGATGCAAGTTGCAAATACCTCACCCTTCATGATTCGTTGGGCAATTTCTTCTATAACATTAGGCGCATAAGAGTAACACTGTTCAGGAAGATTCCAATTATTCAGGTAAGCAGTGTGTGGTTGTAACTTACCATGCTTGAGAAATTCAATCCAAGCTCCTGCTCCCAGTGCCAATCCCGAATCTTCACAACATGGAGGAATCACCACATGGTCGAAGATATTCTGTTCTATAATCTTAGAGTTGGCTTTGATATTTAATGCACACCCTCCGGAATAATATAAGTTTGTGGCACCTGTAATCTCTCGGTAGTTTCTTAGATCTGATAATAGTCGATCTTCAAACTCTCCTTGAATAGATGCTGCTATATTCTGAATAAAGGGATGGTGCTGATCAAAATGAGATAATGTTATACCCATCTCTTTTTTAGCGATCTCAAAGAAACGCCGTTTACTCTTCCATATATCTTTGAAGTAGTCATGTTTTCTTAGCCATTGTCTTATCTCGGGAAGATCTTCTCCAAAAGAACCAAATCCCATAATCTTTCCTGGAACGGAATTCTGGTCGAATCGTTTTGCTCCCACTATTGCAAAAGTTAACGCATTGGCATTGTGTAGAGACGTAATGTCTTTATTATTCCAATTTGCATTCACTAGATTAACCTCTTTATTATGGTAATGCCAAACGCTAAAATTGGAACAACTTGCGCCCCCGTCATAGTGGACAAGAAGACTGTTCTCTTTCCACGAGCCGCAAAAAGGGAGAGTGGTTGCAATATGTGACATCTCATGACTCAAAGACCAACCTTGATTAGAAGAGTCGAACCACTTTAGATAGCCTCGCTCTGGTTTGCATGTTAGCTTATCTCTTAGAGGCGCTTCAAATCTGATTTGTCCATCCGCACTGATAAAAGCACGACCTATTTCATGATCCACAAAAACGACATCTAGTTCCTTCCCAATCAAGTTCTCATCTCTTAAAAGTGAAATTAAATGCTGCTGCATCTTATTATCTCGCTTGTTTCTTGTGACTCGCTCTAGTTGTACTAGTTTTTTCAACTCTCCATGGTGAAAAAGAGCCATATTATGATCGTGAATAGCCCCTGGATATTCACCATCCACACAGTCCTGAATACCATAAATAGCTAGAGTAGGACGATCTGAATTCCACATCAACTTGCTCATTTCTGGGATATTAAAATGTGATGAGATGAAAGTATGGAGATCCTATAATAACAGTTAAGAACAATATGAATAGGAGGTTAAACCATAAATTAGATTTAGAAAACTGAAATATATGGGCCGTAAGATAGGCTAGAGGAATACCTGCAAGTGTTATAAGTTCATAAGAACAAGTTGCAAAAAGAAGGTATATTCCAATCGAACAGAGTACTGTCCATATCATGATATTTAGATACTTACGTGAAGCTTCTTTTTTCAATCCATACCTCTTCATTACACTCAATATACCCCAAATCACAAAGAAAAAAACTACAATACCTTGTTGGTAGATTACAGCATCGTGAGACAAAAATAGATTTGTACTGAAGGTATTAAGCCTTAAAATATTGATGAGTGAGTAAAAATGACCATTCAAATAGTATATAGATCCACAGATATACCATGGAATGATGATTCCTACAATTGGGATAACCATGTGTCTCCAATTGAATTTTTGTCGCAACACAAATACAGATATCCACAAGATTGGAAGAAATAGTATCGAGGGAAGATATAACAGCGATGCCAATGATATGGTTATCGAAGCAATAAAGATGTCTCCAATGGCTCTGCTCGACTGATAGGTTCTAAATATTAGGAACATCCCGATGATATAGAGCGTTGCGGCAAATTGCGACGGCAATAGGGTGTCATATTCTCTAACTGAGCTTGTAAACACAACATATAGAAAACTAGGTAGATATGTTCTTGTTTTCATGAACAAGTACTTAGAGTTCAAAAGATATACCAACGTAGCATTAATGAATGTCATTAAAGTGCCTAGTATTGCCACGGTCAACGTCGCTTTTTCGGGAAACATGTTGTCTATATAGTGAAATAGAGGCATCGATGATTCTCCAGGATAGAAGTAAAATGCCACTGGTTCAAGTAGCGCTGATCCCCACAAAAGTATTGTTGCTATAAGTATGAGAATGATATTAGAGTGACGGTCTGATTTTAGAACTTGTAGCAACATAATTTAGATAATGTATTTTAATATAAAACATCAAAAACACTCTGTCTGATCATGAAAATGAGACTAAACAGAGTGTTTTACGAAGATTATAAAACTATAGATCGAATCCAAGATCTTTCCGATAGAATTTACCATCAAAGGTAATTTTATCTGTTGCATGGTAAGCTTTGTTTAAAACATCGGTAATATCCTCTCCTTTGGCACTAACGGATATAACACGACCACCATTGGTTACCACCTTGTCTTCTTGCATGGACGTTCCTGCATGAAAGACTACTATATCATCTGAGGCTATAGCCTCCTCCGTAATAACTCTACCTTTTTCATAGGCCTCTGGATAACCCTTGGATACCAACATAACAGTAGCAGCTGCGTGTTTCTCCTCTTCATAAACTATTTGATCTAGCGTCTGATGGCTAACGCCCTCTAGTAAGGAAACAAGACTGCTCTTAATGCGTAGCATGATGGCTTCGGTCTCTGGATCCCCCAATCGAACATTATACTCAATTACATAAGGGTTGTTATTCACCTTAATCAGTCCTAGAAAGATAAACCCTCTATATTCGATATTCTCTTTTTGAATCCCCTCAAGGGTAGGTAGTACAACCTGTTCTTTTACTTTCGTCATAAACACTTCATCTGCAAAAGGAACTGGAGAGATAGCGCCCATTCCACCAGTATTTAGGCCGGTGTCTCCTTCTCCAATTCGTTTGTAGTCTTTTGCAACAGGAAGTATTTTATAGCTCTTGCCATCGGTTAGTACAAACACAGAACACTCTATCCCAGATAGGAACTCCTCAATTACCACTTTAGAAGAAGACGCACCAAACTTCCCTCTCAACATATCCTCCAACTCTTTGGAGGCCTCGTCATAGCTATCCACAATAACCACACCCTTTCCTGCGGCTGGACCATCTGCTTTTAAAACATAAGGAGCTGTAAGCTCTTTTAAGAAAGCTTTACCTGCATCCAGGGTATTTAGTGTAAATGTTTGGTAACGTGCGGTGGGAATATCGTACTTCTGCATAAACTCTTTTGCAAAATCTTTACTTCCCTCAAGCTGTGCTCCCTTTTTAGAAGGGCCTATCACAGCTACATGCTGTAGATCTGCATCGGCTTTGAAACTATCATAAATACCTCCGCAGAGTGGATTTTCTGGACCAACCACAATCATATCTACTTGGTTGGCTAAGCATACCTCTTTGATATGTTGGAAGTCCATAACATCTCCTGCAATATTATGTCCTAGTTTTTGTGTTCCTGCATTACCTGGAAGAAAGAAAAGGTTATCTTTCGTAATATCTTGGGCGATCTTCCAACCAATCGCATGCTCTCTACCTCCTGAGCCAATGATAAGTATTCTCATGATGACGATGAATTAGGATATATGTATATAGACAACGAGGGTTTGGGATCGATGTCTACAACAAAATTAACTAATTTAGTTGTTTCGTTTCTATAAATGAGAATGCTTTGCAAATTGTTTACAAACAATTCACAATCCTTCGATAGGGATAAAAATTATGCTCCTGTTGATATACCTCGTATACGCTTACGAAGCTTCTCGATACGTTCTTTGTTGGGCTTGATATAGAGTGGTCGGATCTTTGGGAATTCAATCTTTTTGAATTCATAGCCCTCCCCTTGAAGCGCTTGAATGGCAAGAGGTAAAGCATATTTGAGATTATCTTCTGCTTTGAGGGAGTCATGGAAAGTGATAATACTACCAGGGCGCACGAAATCCAACACATTACGCAGAACCTCTATTTTTGTAATATTACGGTTATAATCGCAGCTAATAACATCCCACATAATCAACTTATATCGCTGTTTAAGATATCTATACTGACTCCGTTTGACCAAACCATGTGGTGGTCGGAAAAGATTGGATCCAATCAAACGATCGGTCTTCTCAATATTCTCAAAAAACTCTTTGTTTGGGGTCTTCAGTCCTTGTACATGATTGTAAGTGTGGTTACCTACGGCGTGACCTTCATCTAGAATACGTTGATAAATATCTGGATATTTGTCTACATTTTCCCCTACTACAAAGAAAGTTGCTTTGATGTCATACTCAGCCAACAAGTCTAGTACCCATGGTGTAATCTCTGGTATGGGACCATCATCGAAGGTTAGGTAGCAATTTTTATCTGTGTCGTCCATCTTCCATATAGCCTCAGGAAACCATTTCGTCAATGCCTCAGGTAGATGTACTTGTAACTTTAATCTCATATACAATTCTTGGGTCAAAAACTGAGCCTATGTTATTGGTAATTATCGCATATACCTACAACAAAAATTATACCACTTAATTTACATAGACTGGTTTGATATTAAGAAATATCGGGCGCAAAGATAATGAAATAATAGTGTATATCAAAAGTCCCTTTTTTATATGTTAAGTATAAGAAGTTGAAAGTCAGGGCCTGAAATTAAAAAACTCCCATCCTACTAAAAGAATGGGAGTGTATATTGATTGTCAATTCAATCGTATGCTAAAGTTTCTCTATCGTACCATTAAATACCATATCGATAGATTTCTGTAATTGTGGCAGGTCATACCTTACACAAGTATCACTCATCTCTTTTAAGATATACAATGCCCTACGTATTTCGTTTTGAAGCATCATACGGTCTGATTGGGGTAGTTGCGTATAGAAATTCAATTGATCTGTATAGTTTATAAACATCTCCTTAAATATCTTAACCGCTGCCTCTTTGTCATCAGCCTTAAAGTAAGCTTGAGCTATTAACAACCCAAAGTAGTCATAAGGAATCTTAGACGATGGAATCACTTCCTCACATCTATTCAACACCTTAATGGCCTTCATACGATTGTCCATATGAGGGACTTCTCCGTTGTTAAGTCCTGGGTCGAACTGAATACTGTCTTGAATAAGTGCTTCAGCCAAACGAACAAAACTATTACGGATATTCATTGCCATACGTGAGTTGTTCTCATCTAAGTAGACCTTTGGATCATTCATATTACCCCATGTGAATTTTTCCATCATGTTGTAATACATTTTATCTGTATCCACCATGCTAACCTCTTCTGAATCTTCTGCTGCTTGTACCATGTTAGTGTTCTTCAATGGCACTAGACGATAAGCAAAACCTTCTGTACGGAAATAGGGTTGAAGGCCTAAGTATTTGTCACTTCCAACGGTGATTGCAAAATAGAAAGGACGAGTCCAATCAGTGTGTGCAATCATATCTAACAACATCAACTGATCTTTAGTAATGATCTTACCTGTTAAGTTAATGTTGATCTGAGACACAATTTGATCTGAATCTTTCCTTGCAACAAGCCCACTCTTAATTACTTGCTCTTTGTCGATAGTAACCTTAAGCTTTCTTGTTGGGAAGAAGGCGATATTATCCTGTAGCTTCGTCGCTTTATTCTCCGACTTAATGAAACTATCAATCACGTCGCGTAACTCTAATCGCTTATCTTTAAAGGATGGATGCTCATAAATGTAACAATAGTCGTTTGTTCCAAGAACATACTGATCTCGTTTAAACGTAATTGGAAGTGGAGATGAATCCCATGCCTTACGCTTCATCTGGTCAATATACCAGTCAGTTTGAAGATAACTAAGGTTACAAACTCTCATATCTGTTCTGATGCCCTCTACATCTTGTGAATACCAAAGAGGGAAAGTATCATTGTCTCCATTGGTGAAGATAATACCATTTTCAGCACATGTATTTAAATAGTTGTATCCCGTACTACGACAAGTGTAACGGTTAGAACGATCATGGTCATCCCAGTTCTCTGAGGCCATAATACCTGGAACCAAAATCAAAGAAGCCAAAGTGGCAAGAGTAGCACTCGCTTTATATGGTGCCACTTTTTTTATTATTTCAGTCACTCCTAATACACCCAAGCCAATCCAAATAGCAAACGCATAAAACGAACCTGCATATGCATAGTCTCGCTCTCTTGGTTGAAGTGGTGTCTGATTCAAATAAACCACAATTGCGAAACCGGTCATGATGAACAGTAGCATCACTACCGCAAAATCATATCTCCCTTTCTGATTACGACTATATTGGAAGAACATCCCCAATAGCCCAAGCATCAATGGAAGCATAAAATATCTGTTATGCCCTCTATTTTCTTTCCATACAGCCGGAAGTTCTGATTGGTCTCCTAAGCGTATGTTATCAATAAAAGGAATCCCTGAGATCCAGTTCCCTCGAACAACATCTCCATGACCCTGAATATCATTCTGACGTCCACTGAAGTTCCACATGAAATAGCGTAAGTACATATAGCTTACCTGATATTTGAAGAAAAACGCCATATTCTCGCTGAATGTCGGCTTCATAATACGTTTCTTCTGTCCTTTGTCTGCTTCCACTATAATTGGAACCCCTTTGATCTCAGCCCACTTTTTATATTCTGAAACGTGTGATGGTTGACTACTATACATTCTAGGGAAGAATGTACATGCGACACTTTGATAATTAGGCTTTTGACGAACCTTTACTTTCTTATATCTACTATTATCTTGAATGTAACTAGGTTTCGCGTCATTATATGGTTTCGCTTCACTCAACGGAGTATTGTAGTATTGTCCATATGCCAATGGACGATCCCCATACTGTTCACGATTAAGATAATCAAGAAGTGAGAAGACGTTATTAGGATTATTCTGATCCATTGGAGGATTAGCCGAAGAGCGTATAACAATCATGGCATACGAGAAGTAGCCAATGATAATAACGGTAGTTGATACAACCACCAAATTTCTCCATGGCATTTCTTTCCTGGTGGTGTAGTGAATACCATAAACCAAGCCCGAAATAAGAAATAAGGAATAAATAATTACCCCTGTATTATAAGGCATTCCCAATATGTTAACTGCAAACAATTCAAACCAACTAGCAAACTTGATGACACCTGGAATAATTCCCCACATAATCGTTCCAAGAATAACCAGTGAAATACCAAAAGCGATAATTGCTCCTTTCCAACTAGGGTTATGCTTCCTGAAATAGTAAGCCATTCCGATGAAAGGAATCAATAGAATCGCCATAATATTTACTCCATACGAAAGTCCCAATAAGTAGAGTGCAAATGACCCCACAATAGCCAAGATAGATATACCCAACGCTTTGGGAGCACCTTTGCTGCTAGGATTATATTTCTTAAAGTAATAAACCAATCCGATAGCAGGAATTGCTAATAAGTTTAGAAGATGGACACCAATAGAAAGCCCAACCATGTAAGCAATAAAAACCAACCAACGATTAGAATGTGGCTCATCTGCCTCATTCTCCCATTTTAGAATCGCCCAAAATACGATGGCTGTAAACAAGGAAGAGGTCGCATATACTTCCCCTTCTACAGCGGAAAACCAGAAGGTGTCTGAGAAGGTATAAGCCAAGGCTCCTACTGCACCCGAACCAAAAATAGAGATCATATCGCCCATTGATGGCGTCTCTTTTCCCGATACAATATTCTTTGCCAAGTGGGTGATACTCCAAAAAAGGAATAAAATTGTGAAGGCACTTGCCAATGCAGATAGCGCATTGACCATCATCGCTACATTAGACGGATCTGAAGCAAAGATCGAGAAGAAACGTCCTAGTAGAAGAAAAAAGGGTGCCCCTGGTGGGTGACCTACCTCTAATCTATAGGAGGTCGTGATAAACTCTCCACAGTCCCAAAAACTGGCTGTCGGTTCAATGGTCATCAAATAAACCGTTGCTGCAATGGCAAAAACGATCCATCCAATGATCTTATTGTAAAATTTGTATTGCTTCATTGTCTTTAACTAAAAGTATAATGGATTTATTTCTATTTCTCTTGGTCACGACATATCCCCAAAACAGAGTACGCCACCACGAAAATAAAAAATTTATTTATGAACATAGACCTTTCATTCGTCTTATATCACGAAACCACAGAAAAAGAGATTTTTTAATCAATATATCTCTTGAAACTTTTGTATATCTCATATTTCTGGGTTGATTTGTAAGATATAGTTGTAAAAATCAATTGAATGAAAAAAGTAATTAAATCTAAAGGCTTTGCTTTTTGCCTTATCGCAATGGTATGTATGCTAGCATTCACTCAGTGTTCTCCTATCGCTACCCTACAAAAGCAGTATGCATCGTCAATTATTCAAGGAAACTATCAAGAGGCTTATGATTATGCTGAGGCCCTGATGGCAGAACAAGGAAAAGACGATAAAGATGTACCTGTCGAAACCTATCTTATGGCTGGGAAATCTGCTTTTCAGTTGAATAATACCGAGAAAGCATTGGAGTATCTATACATGGCTTACACCTTGGGTTCTTATGATGCCGAAATGTTAAGCTACCTTGCTGATATCTACAACCAACAGGGAAAGATGTCCAAGGAGATGCGTGTGTTGAATGACCTAATGAAGCAGAGCGATTCTCAATTTGCCAAAGCAAAAACGGAAAGATACTTTCTGATCAATACAGAGGCCGAGTTGTACGAAAAAGCCGACTCACTATGGCAGGTGCAAACCCCTGAGTTCAAAGCTTCCAAAGA